>NZ_JAMBMT010000007.1 GCF_040371085.1 Psychrobacter sp. AH5 | reverse complement strand
TTCTATCTTAAGTCTTTACGAGGTTATCCAAGACAGTTTTGATGCTCTTTCGGACAAAGGTTCATTGAATGAAGACAGTGTGAAATTCCCAGGCTTTGATGGAAACAATGAAGGTGAATATAAGCGCTTTTTCTCCGCACTAGTTGAGAATGACCAATTTGCTCATGTTAAGGCTAATACAAATTCTCATATGAAGAAAATATCTACTTACGAGAATATGTTAGATAAGTGGAAATCTCTAGGAAAAGGTTATACGTTGTCGTTAGACGACATTGAAGCCATCTTGGGTCGCTAAATTAACATTATCTTAAACTAGATAGAAGTCCTCTCTAATAGGGGGGGGCTATCTTTTTTGGCTGTTTTTTAGAGCGATGTAAGCGTTAAATGGCATGACTTTGAGGAGGATTTCCTATTTGACGCAGAGGTAAGGAAGGCGTAAACTCAAATGCTAGAAACGACTAACCCCCAGTGCTACCAACACTAGGGGTTAGATGAATTTTAATCTGTGTCAGCAGATATAAAACCCATTTTTCGATACGGACATTTTATATCAGCAGGCGCACCAACACAAGTGTGCGTGATGTTAATACTACCGGAAATATACGAAACACTCCCTCATAAGCCCTATTGCACCGATGATTTAGGTAATCTTGTCATTCGTCCTAGGCAAACTGCCGTCAAGATGCGGTATATCCAGCACAACCCTCCTTGCATGACCCACTTTATCTGCCTCGACATTGATCATGAGCATGGTGCAATGCGTTGGGCAGAAGAATACCTACCACCGCCACGATGGACAAGCCAAAACCCATCAAACGGACATGCTCATATCGTCTATGAGCTAAAAACGCCTGTTTGCACCAGTGAGCACGGTAGCCGTAAAGCCTTAGACTATCTCGCTAAGATACAAGCAGGATTGGTCAGAGCCACTCGCGCAGACGTCGGTTATACCAACTTCATTACCAAAAACCCCATGCACGAGCATTGGCGTACCGAAGTATGGACGAAAGAAGCTTACGAGCTAAATTATCTAGCAGAATTTGTTGATCTCAGACCGTTAACGAATACAGAGAAAGAATACGGACTTGGTAGGAACTGCACCCTGTTCGATACCGTTCGCCATTGGGCTTATTCTGCGATTAGAGAGCATCGAGGGAAGACTTGGGAGCAATGGTACAATTCTGTGCTTAAACATGCTCAAAGCGTAAATATGATGTTTTTAGAGCCATTACCGTACTCAGAAATAAAAGCCACTGCCAAAAGCATTGCCAAATACTGTTGGAAACGTGATGCTTATCACTATAACGAGTTTATACATCGTCAGGCAATTAAAGGTAGTAAAGGGGGTAAAGTCTCTAAACGTAAGCCTGTAGCTACGTCAGAGCAGTCATTGAAACCTTGGGTAGAGTTGGGTATTTCACGAAGAACTTACTATAATCACAAAAAACTAGGTAAGCTTTAATAAGTTGCACTGGATAAGCCTAAATCAGATAACAGCCGTTTCGACAATCTTCTCCTGCTTAGGCTATTTATCCGTTAAGCGCATGTTTCTTTAGTTAGGCTAACCTCTAATAATAAATTGTCGTCTGTGTCGTAGAATTCTATTTTGGCCTTTGTATCGTTTGCCTCTTGATACTTTGAATTGTACATTACTTCACATATTTCCTCATAATCTTCCTTTGTCCTTTTACGCTTCTGTATATACTCTCTTTCTTCTGTGTCTATTTCTGAGTTCGCCGAGAATATATATTTGGTCTGGTTCTTATTTATCTCATAATCTCTAAGTTCTAGTTCACTCTGGCCTTCTACAGGGCTAGGCAAGCGTTCTCGTAGCTTTGCTGTCATAACTTTAAAGAATAACTCTTCTTTGTTACTACCTGTGTAATGGTATTTGTTGTCTATTATCTCTGCTTGTATTAATTTGACGTCGATACCTTTGCCTAATTTACTTAAGTCTAAGCATTTAAATTTCTCTTCGTCACAATAGTTTTGATATGCTTGATTGTCTAGGAATATTGATATTTGTTGTCCCATTTCATCTTCAACATTTTTTTGATTGTTTTTGAGTATTGTCACGATTACCAGCACTAGAGCTATTATAATTAGTGCTGCTATAACAAAGCCTATAGTTTTAAGTACGTTTCCCATGGCAGTTAAACTTCTCATTTGAATGATCATTTATATATTATAATGAAGTATACATCTTCTAAGTAGACGACTAGTGATTAATTATTTAGATTTTAACGTTTAGTTAACGTTTAGCCAGCATATACCGTGGGCACAATATCCACTTCGTTACTATTGACCCAAGGTATGCCGGTAAGGGGAAACCCCTTAACCCCAACCCCTCACAAAAAGCCGTGAGGGGTAAAAAACAACAGCAATTATCGAGGTTAAAATGGCAAGGACGAAATGGCTAAAAATCAGAGTATCTGACGATGAGATAGTAGATATTAAAAAGCGTGCAGGTCAGCACGATATGTCAACCTATGCTCGCGGATTGATACTCGATCAGCCGGTAGCCGCGCCTGAACCTAAGACCAAAAAAATCGTGCATAGTGCCGACCCCGAATTGGTGCGAGCCGTTAATCGCATTGGTATCAATATCAATCAAATCGCCAAGCAAACTAATACAGGGCAAGAAGTCGGTAATGCCGTATTAATTGCATTGCTTGATTTGCAAACCACGCTAGACAAAGCACTAGCATCGAGCGTGCCCGATGATCGTTAAATTTTTCACGAATGGCACCGGTGGTAGCAAAGGCGTATTTGATTATCTGCTTAAAGACAAAGAGCAGCCCGACGGCAAACGTCTTGGTGCTAAAATTTTGAGGGGCGATATAGACAATCAAGCCTTGCTTATTGATAGCCTAGACTTCAAGCAAAAATATACCAGTGGCTGCTTATCGTTTACCGAGACCGCCAACCAAGTCAGTGCAGAACAAAAAAACGCCTTGATGGATGGCTTTGAAGAAACCATTCGAGCAGGGCTAGACGTTGATAGGGTCAGCGTAAGCTGGATAGAACACAGAGACAAAGGCCGGTTAGAGCTAAACTTTGTCTTTGCCAATGTTGATTTAGAGCATGGTAGAGCCTTTCAGCCCTATGTCCATAACGTGGATAAGCGTCGTGTCAACGCATGGAAAGACATGCAGAACATCGAGCATGGATTTACCGACCCCAATGATCCTGCTAAAAAGCGACTCATGGCGCAGCGTGACAACTTACCAAGGGATATTAAAGACACGAGGCAAGCCATTACTGACGGATTAAAAGCGTTAGTAGCTCAAGGTGCGATAACCAATCGTGACGGCGTTATTCAAGCCCTAAAAGATGGTGGCTTTGAGATAGCAAGACAAACCGACAAAGCAATCAGTATCAAAAACCCAGACCCCAAAGCAAAACGAAATATTAGGCTGACAGGCGGATTATATGAGCGAAGTTTTAAGTTTAGCGCAGAAGTTCAAAACACAGTCACAGCAGCAAGCAAAGACTATCGAGCAAGAAGTACAGAACGCTACGATGCAGCTAAACAGCTTTATGACAGCGAAATTAAAAGAAAGCGAGACTATCATCAGACAAGGCATGGAAAGCCTCGACTTGAGCAACGAGCAGCTGCTCGCGATGTTAGCCAAGCATCAAACCGATATGAGTACCGCCCTACAAACCTATATGAGCAACGTCCAAGCCCATACAACCGAACATTTAAACCAACTCGCAGAACAGACAGAGACGATGATAGAGAGCTACACACAGCACATCGCGCAGCTTATAGCGCAGCGAGAGGACAGGATAGCGCAGGTCATCAGATCAGAAATGAAGAAATGGGCAATCGTAGCCAGTTTGGTCGCACTTACGATACTGGTGCTAGGCATCATCATAGGGGCAGTATCAGTCAACAAGTTCTCAAAACCGACCTACATCATTCAAAAACCGCAAACACAGATGCAGCAGCCGATCAACTATGGGCAGAGGTAGATTATGGACAAGAGACTATTAAAGCAGGTGCAGCAAGCCCTACAGGCACAGCAGGATACAATCAAACGCCAAGAGCAGATGCTAGACGGCCAACAGCGATACATGGAGCAGCAGCTGCGCAAGAAAGACCAAGATATAGCGGAATTGACCGCTTCATTGAACAAATTGGCACAAGCGAAAACACAAGAGCTGGAACGCTTGCCGACGTTGTTCAAGCAGTTGCAGACTTCAATGACAGAACAAACGAACGTGTTCAATGGATGGGTCGCATATCGGAAAGAGCACGTAACAACGCAAGCATCATTGATAAGCGAGTTATTAGCTTTAGGAAACGTACAGATTCAACTCGTAGAGCAGTTAAAGACGTATCAGAGTACGATAGCACAGCCCGACTATCTCAACAGCGATACGAAGCAATTAGAGAGCGATACCGTGAAGTGGGAGAGCGGATTGAGCGCATTAGTGAGCGAGCAGATCAAAATAGAGCAGTCGCAAGCGAAAATCAAAGGCTCACAGATAGAAATACAGAAGGAGCTGAAGGAATTAAACACATTGCTGGACAAGTTAGAGAAATGATTAAGGCCAAAGAGCAAGAAGTTGAGCGTGCTAGAACGCCTACAAGGTCAAGATCTCCAAGCATGGGCAGATAAATTAGATATAAGAATTCTTACTGTATAGCTATCTGTTTAAGCTCTCTTGTTAATAACTATCTTCAACTAAAACTCACTAAATAACTTAGATTAGGCTGGCAATGTTGCTTCTGTTATTCTATCTATGACTCGCTAACTTAGCTGTCTATTGTCTAACTATAACTATACTTAATAAAAGAGGTAATTAATGAAATTTACGGATGCAGAACGTGTGATTTTAGCTAATCAATATGAAATTTTGGGTAAGTTAAATAATGAAAAAACCTATCTCGATTTAGCAGAGAATTTGAGAGATGGGCATGAGTGGATTTATAATCAAAAAATATCTGTTAGCCCTATATTTACTAAAGAACAGTCAGATTTTGTAGTT
>NZ_JAMBMT010000006.1 GCF_040371085.1 Psychrobacter sp. AH5 | reverse complement strand
AGTCATTAATAGCTATTGGCTTCTAAAAGGCATAAGATGGTCCAAGAATAATAAAGTGTAATAGTAGGGGATGATTGGAAATTACTTTAATTCACTATTTTCGCAGAATAAGGCAGAATATGTGCGTGCTAAACGTCTGCCATAGCCGTTATAGCGCGTTTTGCTATGATATCAGATAATCCAAACTAGATACAGACACTTTATTTATTCGAGAGTAGAGTATCATATGAGTATGATTCAAAAATGAAACCCTGATATAAATATTATGGTCGTCAGTGTCGTACGACGTTCGAGCGTAACACCGCTGGACCAATGTCAATTGCCGCGTCACACGCTTGACGGTCCGGAAGTCGATACAGTCGTACAATTTTGTATCATATGATCGATCCAAAATCAAGCGTCCACGGAGTTTGACTCTAGATATTCAAATGCACGGGCGAACCCTTTATTGACACGATACCATTAGCGTTGAAGAACCGGTTAGTACTTTGGGCCGCCTTTCATCAAGCCTCCGGTTGATAAAAAGGATTGTCGATACGGACCATTTTTATGCGCCCACTGTTGGTCGTCACTGCGCGGTGGTTGACCTTAAAGGCGTCCAGGGCTGCATGTATGGACATTCCTTTTACCTCGCTCGCATTTACGGAACGTTCGTGTGGATTTATTTAGCGCGTCTTTACTGGTTTTGTTCAAATCACTCATGGATGACGTCATTGTGGATAATCTAAAAGGCAAAAACAGCCATCATAAATCGAATCAACCTTTCAAAGCCTTTGTCGCGCCATACGTATGGCTTGTGAATGTGTGTGACGCGCGATGAATACCTAGCCGGTGACAAGAGGCGTTTTAGATGAGTTCTGAACTACCAAAATACTCTATTAGATTTATGGTAGGGCAACTTGCATTCCGTCAGCAAAGCTTTCTCGATAGTCGGGTAGCGATGGGAGCCATTACTAACGATCCAAAAGTTTGTCGATGCTGCGATAAAACTCGTCTTCCACGTTGTTTGGTGCTATGCGCGTTGTATGTCTGGGGTATGAATGATGCCGGGAATGATGACTCGTACGCGTGCTATCTTCTAATAAGCCTAGTTATTGCGATTTTGTTGTCGGTATGCAGGGCTATTTGAGCGCTTTGTGAGAATGGAGGTACACAATGTTTAGCTATCATGACGCAGAGTAGAGGCTATTGATCGGTGATTGATGAGCAAGGCGCCCAACGAAATTTAAGTGCCGCAACATGGGCTGGAATATATTAGCGTATGGAATTAGTACATCCGTTATGGACAGGTATTGAAGATAAGTCGATTTTTAATATTTGTGAAATATGTTTTTAATTGCGCGCCTAAGGAACATCCCAAGTTCGATGAGTATTTTGTGTTATGGTCAGCCGTTTTTTTTGCGCAAAGCAACATTAAAGAAACTTATTTGTACCCCGTTCCTACCCAGAAAAGAGCCCATTACTGCTGCTTGCAGCTGTAAAAGAACTTTGTAGAATGGGAGTGTAATTTCGCTAAGCGCTACTGGGATAAAATTTAGTCCAAGGCTTGGAATTTTGCGAAGCGAACAGCAAGACGGAAATTTGTCCAGTTAGCACGACATATAAACGAATTGACAAACGTATTCGACTTTATTTCGATTTGAAAATATGTTGAAGCGCTAGGTGGGTATTGGGCGACCGCGTTGCTTACCCTTTTTCTGTATTTGTTATGAGTATTTTAAGCTTTCTCTATGCTGAAAAGAAAGTGGGTTGTAACTTTCACTTTCAAAAAGAACAATGAGACAACCGGTCTTGCAGGACGCTTTGCATATCTGCGTTTAGTATTAGTGTTTACTTGCTGTTTTGTTAATATATCCAACGCCCCCATTATCAAAAAACAATTGTATCGCTCTACTTGCTTGCTAATCGTCTTCGGCATCGCTTTACTAAGCGAGTATTTTGATAATGCCAATATTATAGTGCCAAAAGGTCTACTGGACTTTAGAGGCTTGATATAAAAGCAGTTCATGATTGATTAATACGAGTGACTTTGGTGCTCTAGCCTTAAGGCTATGTGGACAGCAAAATTTTTAACCTACGCATCTCTAATACGTGTTAAAAAAAACGAAT
Source organism: Psychrobacter sp. AH5 (assembly GCF_040371085.1). NCBI lineage: Bacteria > Pseudomonadati > Pseudomonadota > Gammaproteobacteria > Moraxellales > Moraxellaceae > Psychrobacter > Psychrobacter sp. AH5. The sequence goes on along the minus strand of NZ_JAMBMT010000006.1, from coordinate 149,101 downwards.
CTAGCTTTTTACCGCTTTAATATTTTTCAGATAATATAATTGAAAACAAAGTTACGGAAATATAAAAAACTCACGCGTATTGAACGCTCCCTCTGTTTTGTTACTTTATTCTCAGCAATAGCCAATCGGTATAGTATAGATAATCGATTGATCAATTTTAATATTAAATAATAAAAACACCTATCAAAAAGGAGGACGTTATGAAAAGCAAGATCTTTTAGGCAAAAGCCAAAATTCTTGTAGATAATGCTAAAGACCCTTGGGCTTAGATCCACAGCATGGAGGCAGGGATATATATTCCATCAAAGTCTCACTAAAATTAGCGCGCCAAGCAAAACCAACTACGACAATACGAGTACGATACGCCTTAATAAAGGCATAAAAAAATCATGATGGTCTGAACGAAGCAGCAGTCATGGACTAGGCGAAGGTTAATAATTCGATACGTTAATCAACCGGTAGAGATGATTGTGCCATTTATTACATATTCACAAAAGCCAGATTTGAAGTAAGCCATTTACTTTACGCCGACAGGTGAGCGGTAAGTTCGAGCAATGGGCGAAGCAAGAGGTGATAAAGACGTCAAGGCAATCTATTGTGTGAACGAGTCCTACGTAAATCACCAAAGTGATCTCAGCTTAGGTTCGCTATAGATAGGTGATAGTGCGGCCAATAACGAATATGCGGCTATCTTATTCCCCGGGGTTTCACGGTGCGATGTGGGTTTGCCTGAAAGATAAAACGGCGAGTGCTACGTGTGGTCACGACAATATATTTGTCTTAGTAATTTGTCATGGGCCAGCAGCTTTATTAGCCGCTATTTAGAAAGTCCTGATAGCTCAAATGCAGACGATACACTAAGCGCGACATTATTTACCAAGGGTTATAAAAATGGTGCCTTCCCCCCGATGTATGGTATAAGCAAATGCCAATTGTTTATATTGCCTAGGACTATGCCATGGTACTTTGCAGAAAAGTTAGACGATTTGGGGTCCGTATTATGCAATAAGCTAGCCTCCGTCAGACGATCAAAGACAGAAAGCTGATCACGTTGATGGGCCATAATGGATAATGACTTATTGTAAAAAGAGAGCTAATGCTTAGTTTAACGAAGCTGGGCTAGATCGTTTTCATACGATAGTAGCATAAAAACCGGACAATAACAAATTCCTATAATATTAGAAAAATTTAAAATGAGTGATATATTTTCACTTTATTTTTGTAATTCTATACAGAAAATGAAAGTAAAAGCGGCTCACTATATTCAGTGTTCAAACAGGCACTTACAATATCCTGATCCAATATATTTCTTACTACCTCTATTCTTATTTGGTGTCAGTAGTACGCAAACATACCCCATCCAATTTTATCGTCCAAATTCACCGTGGTGACCATCTTTTACTGGCAGTAACGATCTAAAAAAGCGATAGAAAACCCATACCATATGTGATTTTGAATTTCAGCAATCACCTTCTGCCCAAATTTTCGCTGTACTATTTAGCTGGCTTTTATTAGGACATTCACTTAAATCTGTAGCAAAAACTTGCATGTCATACTGATTTATTTGATTCAGCCATAATACATACATAATATCATCAGTTAAAAAACGTCAACTCTATAATTTTTACTTTTCTTAAGGCATTTTATTCTGATTAATAAAAGTAAATCGGCATTTCCATTTGAATCTTTAACACCAAATAAAAATCCTTTTAAAACCGCTTCAGTCATACATTTTAATCCCGAAAAATTTACAACATCTCCCCAACGCACTGCATCAACTCAGTTTCCCTGTATTCTAAGTCTCATACTGTCCACAAAGTAAATAACACGAAATCTATTTTCTCGAAGTCTCTAGCAGTTATTTTCGAGCCTGCTCCAATAGAGGTAAAGTCTGCTCAATCCCAATGCTAATACTGTACATCCCGGTCTGCAAATAATAAGTTGATAGCTCCTCAACTATTACCTTTTGCTCTTGAGTGCTATCTCAACAACCGCTTTTAGAATATCGTACGTGAGTTGTGCAATAACGTATAAACACCGTTTTTTGGGCAAGGCTCTCACCGCCATTCGCAAACACTCCGCATTCTGGTGTAAGTTAGATTCAGGCTAGTCAAAAAACACAGATGATCTTTATTAATTGAAGATGTTGCTCAGCATGCTTGAAAACACCAAGATTGTTCATACAACAAATGAAAAACATAAGTCATTATTGAGTGCATTCTAATTTCCTATCCTCTTCACACCATGATCCTACCAATTTCTGCTATACAAACCTTTGTAACTTGCCTTTCTATACTCATCCGCCTTTTGATTATAAAATACTGGCCGCTCTCACTTTGAAGTTCGCAAAAAATATATCCTTTGTAGGACTTGAAGATTATTAGGCACACTGTCCCCTCAAAGAACCATACAACCAATCTCCCCTCAAATTAACAAAGAATTGTTATCCGATAATACTGTAAAAAATTACCACAAACAGGTGCTCTTCAAAAAATATCACCCGCATGGACAAACATAATATTTAACTTCATTATCACTTTAACAATAAGCGCCTTCACATCGTACATAATGCAAAATCAAAACATAAACTCATAAAAAAATACACCCAATCATCTATATCCACCAATATACACTAAAAAATATACATAAACATTCAGATGAAAAACAACACCATTACAAAACCACAACAAACACACCAAAAACACCCTACTATAAACTTTAAAACACTCTCACTACCACACCCTCAACAACTCACCTCAAAATACTACACAAACCTACAACCAACACCCCAAAACAACAAAAATAAAACCACTACAAACCATCTAAACCCTAACTCCCCCTCAAAACCCTCTAAAACACTCCAAAAATACACACCCTTAAAATCCAACTACACACCCTTACAAACAATAACAAAACCAACATCCTACCAAAACCATAAAACTCATAAAACCAACTAACTACCAACCCACACTCTACACCCCACTCACCAACACTCACAACAACAACCATAACCCTACCACTACCACCAACCCCCCCCAACCTCACTAACCACTACAATCCACCCCCAACTACCTCCTAAACATACCAAACCCATCCTCACTAACCCTTCTATCACTACCACACTAAAACCACTAACCTAAAACCCATATACATACACCAACATACTAAAACCAAATTACCCTTACAACAAACTTCCTTAAACTCCAAACAACACATAACCAACAAACCAACTACCTACAACCCCACTACTCCCACACCCACCACACCACTCCCCACCCCCCACTCCACAAACTACCTATAAACACCTTCTTCCACACCACTCCACCCACATTTATAACACCATACCACACTCCCCTTTCCTCCTACACCACTTCTCACCTTATAAAAAAAAACCTACACACCCACTCTTATACCACCTTCCCCAAACCCCCCCCCCCCACATCCAATTAACATCCACACTCTTCACCACTCCCAAAAAACTACTTTACCATCATAAATCAATATATCACCCCCTTCAACCACTACACTTCTAATCAATCAATTACACTTACCTATTCTATCCATATCCCCCCCCTATAATTTACCCAACCACATCAACATTTATCTAAACACACACTACACTTTCTCACCACTACCTCAATTTCTCCCAAACTCACCTACCCTCCCTCCATTACAATAATCACCTCCATCTTCTAATCCACCCACCACAACTTTCCTTTCACCCACTTCAACATCACCACCTTAACAACACTTAATTCCAACTACCTTCAAACACCATTACTCTAACCTATTCAATTACTTCTCTCCCTCCCCTTCCCACCTTAAAAACCTTATTCTAAACACCTACCCCCCCACATCACAAACCCCCACCTACACTAACATCTATCACATACATATCCACTCTTCCCCCATATCAACTCCCTCCATAACTCACACAACTTTAACTCTTACTACTTCACTCAAATAAACTCAATCTAATAATACTCTCCTCCCCCCCCTAACCCACCCACTCCCCCCTCCAACATTCTCCAATTACCCTTCACAAAAATTACCCAACCACACCATCTCAATCCTCCTATCCCCCCTACTCACCCTTCTTCACCATATTCAACTCCACCAACTCCATATCATCAATCTTATACAACTAACTCATACACAACACCAATCCTCAACTCACCTACATCCCCCCCTACAACCCTCACAAATTTTCAACCTCTACTCATAATCATTATCACTCAAAAATCTCATCCCCTATACCCACCAATTCTCAACCTATTTATTTACCCAAATCTCCCAAATCTCCAACACCTTTACTATTTTATCATCTTTTTACTTTCTAACAAATCTATCCCTATTCTACAAACACTCCCATCCCTTACTTTACACCTCTACCACCCCCCTCTACCCACCACTTCTCTAAATTTAAATATAAAACTTTACAAATTTAAAATTCTATCAATCCTACCCACAAACACATCCCATTCTCTTATTCACCCTTATCACTATAACATAACACTCCACAACCTCCTACTCTTCTTTACACACCTAACCTACAATACTCTTACCCCTACCCTTCTCACATCACCATTCATCCTCCATCTACTTACACCAAAATTCAACCTAATCCACATTCACTCAACCCACCCCAAACAACTAAAATACTCACACACAAATAATCCCCCCTAAAAAAACTCCTACATAAAACCACCATCAAACTACCACTACACACCTACTAACTACCCACCCACACAAACATCACAACTTTAACCCACATTCAACACAACACAACCCACCCCCCAACACCCCTACTCTCCAACAACCTACAATCATTATCACACTCCCATACCTCATACCCTTAAACCACTCAATTCTAATTATCTTATTCTATCATCCTCAAACACCTACCCTTAAATTTTACAACTTACCCCTATTAATACATAATCCTCCAATCACCCATTCTAACACTCCAACTACTCAACTAAATAACTAAATAAAACATACCCCTTCAAAAACAACCTCTCATCACCCACTACAACCTCCCCTACCATATCTCCAACCACCCACCAAACCCCCCCCCACCACATCAACATACCCCCACCAACCTCCACAACCCTAATACCCTAAATAACCCACCACTTAACAACTAACCAATCTACACCTTTTAACCCCACTAACACCCCTTCACTCAACCTCACATCCCTCACCTAAACCCTACAACCTAATCTATCATCCTCTATCCCTACACATTAATCCATCCCACACAAAAACACAACCTAACACTTTTATAAATCCCCAATTCTCCCCCAACCATCCCCCCCCACATTCCCTTAACCAAACCTAAACCCCCCCCCTCACACTAACTACATATCCATCACCCCTCATCCCATTCCCACTCATCCCCACACAAACACTCCCACCACACATCCCCTTCCCAAACTCCCCTTAATCCTTTATAAAACTCATCTATAATTCTACAATTCTCTCCAACTCTATAAAATTCCTCACCACCCCACACACCCTCAACCCTCTATTAAATCCTACCACCTATCATTCCAACAAACCTAACATCACCCTCCTCCCAATCTATTTACAAACACTCATTCAACAACCTTACACCCATCTCCCCCTACTATTCCCATCTCCAACCCCCCAACTACCCCTTATTCTTCCTCTCTCCCCTCAACAATTCTAATCATTCATCCCATCACCAAACAAATACTATTCCCCCCCCCTCATACACTACTCCCATCAAACCACTCCCCTTAATCAATTACACCCTCATAAAACATATCCTCACCCTTACACATCATCACCCTCTCTATATAACACACACCAAAACACACACCACTAATAATAATAATCTCTCTCACCCCCCTCCCTATCAACTATCCACTCCAAAACACTTCCCACCACCCATACAACCACCCTACCCCAATACACAACCACTTATCCTCCAAATCCACTATTTAATATCCAATCCCTCACCCTTATCACTTCAATCCATTCCACCCATCCCCTATCCACAATTACTTCTTATCCCCAAAACACCATTCAATACTCAAACCAATCCCACCATCATATCATCATCTAAACCACATCTATCCCACCTCACCCTCCCCCACCTTACATCTACAAATCACCTACCTACCCACCATCCACTCAACAACCATCCTCCCCTCTATTACCTAACACTCATTACAACTTCAATCCCCCCCCCACTTTACCTACTCTCCTTCCCTCCCCCCTCCATCTCACCCTCCCTCCAACCCCTAAATACACCTCAAACCAAATACCACTCACAACCTAACACTACCACACTTAAACTACAATACCTATAACACAAATCTCCACTATCTCTTCCACTCTCCCTCACACAAAAAATATATCTCCAACCCTCAACCTAACTCACAAAAAAAATCCCAACCAAATACTCCCATAACCCCTCCACTACACCTCCACACCCCCACTACAACACCACCCCACAACTCAAACCTCACAACCACCCACCCCACTACTCCTCAAAACCCCACAAACCACACCTAACCAACACAAAAACACCCATCAAATCCCCCCCCACCACCAACCCACCACCCACTAACAAACCCCCCATCCCCTTATACCCTAACAACCCACACCCACCAACCCCACCCACCACACAACCCACACCCCACCACCCCCACCAACACCACCCCCCAACACCACCCACCACCCCACCACCCCCCCACCACCCACCCCACCCCCACCCCACCCCACCACCCCCCGCAACACCCACACCCCACCAACCCACCCAAACACCCACCACCCCCCCCAACACACCCCACACCCCCCCACCAACCACCCACACACCCCAACCCACCCACCCAACACCACCCCCAACCAACAACCACCAACACACACAACACACAACCAACACCACACCCCACCACCCACACAACAACACCACACACACCACACCCAAACCACCCACCAACACCACCCCAACCACCCCCACACCACCCCACCCAACCCCCCACAACACACCCAACCCCACACCCAAACATCAACCCACCCCCCACACCCCCCCAACACACCACCAACAACCAACAAACACACTACCACAATCCTCTCTTAAACTATCCCCACTTTTACACACACATCCATTCCATTTTTCAATTATCTCTTTAACACTCTTACCCTTCCCCACACTCCAAACTACTCTCCTAATTCACACCTCACTACTTTCATTCTCTCACCTCACCCCCCCCCCCCACCCACCCCCCTCCCCCCTCCCATAACATCAAACTCTTTCTAAAAAAACAACCTCAACACCCTACCAATCAACAACCACTCAATCACCACCACCCCCCAACCTCCCCCACCAACCCACCCCACCAACACCCCCCCCAACATCCAACCCCCACCAAACACTCCCAATATTACAATCTCATCTCCCCCTCTCACCTCCTACCCCATACTTACTACACAATCCCCTCAATCTTCCCTATATCCATCTCATAAAAATCTCCAACACTCTCAATTCCATCACCATCACCTTTCTCCTTCCACCCCACCCACCTATTCCAACAAACCACCCTTTATCATCTAAACATCTTCAAATTACTCAACAACCCATACAACATCAATTCCAATCTTCTCCCCACACCAAATCCCCCCATCCTCATAAAAAACACAAACAAACCAATAAATTATTATAAACCTCATCCCTCCCTCTCCAACACTCCCCCAACAACCACCCCTACCTCATCCACACAATTACACTCCTCATATCATACTCCTTACTCCAAAATCCCTTAACAATCCCCACACTCATCTTACCTCCATCCTTCTCTTCTTCAAAAAACCCACACTCTATTCAAAATCTTCTAACTCTCCAATCCCTCTCAACCCTCCTTCTACAATTCTCTCAAATCATAATCTATCCCCCCCCTCTTTACCTATATCCTCATCTTCCCATTTCTTAACTCATCTCAATCCTCTCACATCTCACCCTATCAACACTCACCATCACATTACATCCCAACCTCCACAACAAACAACCTCCTCTCAATCCATTTCACCCCACCAACAAATCAAATCAACACACCTCAATTAATCCTTCCATCTACTTTACAACACTACTCTCACTCTCTTATCATCCTCTTACTACCATCCATCCTACTATCCAAACTCTCCCCCTAAAATTATCCTCTCAATCTCTCCATTACTCTCATCCCTCCACCTCCCACAATCATCCTATCAACCTCCAAAAACACTCCTCCTCACCTCCCTCTAACCCACAACCCCTTCCAATTTCTCAACACTCACTATCAACCAACCTCCCTCTTTATCTCACAAAAATATTAATATTAAACCTTCAAATCTCAACTCCCACATCTAATACATCTCAAACCCCTCCCCCTTCCCTCAACACTATCTCTATCTACCAACAACCATTATACTCACAACTCTCAACACCTCCCTCTCCATCTATACAACTACATCTACAATCTCTCATCCTCCCTAATCCACCCTTACAATCTTATCAATTATCTTATTAACTATCTAACACAACATTATCTACTTAACACATCAAAACCACAACTACCTTACTCCACTTACCCTCACCACCCAACACCCCAACTCACCCACCACCTCAAACCCCCCAAACTTCCCTCACCTCATCCAACATCCACCCCAATCCCCAACTTCTACAATCCCTTATCACAACCACACCTCCAAACCCACAACAATCTTATCTCCATTACCCTTTCCTCTCAATATCCACCTAAAAATACAACCCACATCCATACCCACACAACTCATAAAAAAAACCATCTAATCCCAACAACCCAAACTCCCAACCACACCACAAACACTCCAACACTCAAAACACTTCAACTCTTTAAACCATACCTACCTCATCATACCACCTCCCACATCCCTCCCATACTCTTCCAACATCCATCCAACCTCTACCCCCACCCACTAAATCACACTACTCAACCTCCCAAATCTCTACCCCCCCAAACACCCCCACAAACCCTCATCAAAAACATCCTAATACCCACCAACTCCTCTACTTACCCTCCCCCCCACCACCACTCAAATCACCAAACCACATCCCACACCACACTCCAAACAACCACCACAATCACATAACACAACTCACACTCCTCTCCACCCCCACCAAACACCCCCAACACTCCTCACCACAATCCCCATCTAATCCCCTACCAAACCCTACACCTCCCACCTACATAACTATCCCCTTCAACCCCCTCCTACAAAACCACACCCCCACACCAACCTCAACCACAAACCCCCTCACCACATATCTTCAACAAAACCTCCTCCCCTATAACCACCACCACCCTACCACTATAACACAAAAATCCACACATAAACAATTCCCAACAACCTCAACACTCACCCCCTCCCATAACCCCCACATAAAACCAAACCAACTACCCCTCCTCAATCCCTTATAACACCCCACCACTCACCACCCTCCACAACAAATACCCAACCCTCATTCTCTCCCATCCAACACCACCCCATATATCATCTACTCCCTCCCTAACCCTTACCTAAACCCTCTCCCCACTATCCAACCCAAATCTCACTACCCTTACCCTCCAACCCCCCTCCACTAAACAAAATTACATCCCCACAATTACAAAAACCCTCCTATACCATCCCCTCACAACCACCCTTACCAAATATAAACAATCCTCTCATCCAACCAACCCCATCCATTCTTCACAAAACTCACCATACAACTACTCTCAATCCCCCCCCTTATAAACTAACAATACCCCCACCTACTCTCACATCACCCCTCTAAATCTCAACTCCACCCTCTCCCCTTACCTATCATCTCACACCCAACAACAAAACTCCTCATTACCAACAACTCCCATTCATCATCCTCAACACCACAATCTCTTCACTCCCCCCCATCACTCTCAACCTCTCCCACCATCAACTCTTAACAAACCATATCTATCCTACACTCCAACTCCCCAAACCCCTATCATCTCACTCTCATTATCCATAATATCCAAAACCTTCACACCCCAATCATCTCTCCTCTTAAACCTTCCAACAAATTAAAACCCTCCTTACCTCATCTCCCTCCTCAACAAAAACCACTCACCCCACTCACCACCCTACCCCCCAACACTCTAATCTTCAAACCATCTTCACAACTCTCCATACAACAATATCCACCCACCACACCTCCTCCCTATCCTAAAATCCCCTCACAACCTATCCTACCCCCCCCTCCTCCCCCACTACCTCTACTCCAAATTTCCTCTAATCAATATCCAACCCCCCCCCCATTCATTTAACACACTCACAAAACTCCTAACCATCCTACCCTCATTACCCCCCTTATCAATTCCACACCCATAACCAATACAACCCTACTCACATCCCCCCCTCTCACTCTTACAACCTCCCACCCAATCACTTACATCAATTACTCTATCATAAATACCCCATCCCACAATCTCCTCAAAACAATACCTCAACACATACACTCCCCCCCCCCCTATCCCACACACCTACCAACACCCCCACCCCCCCCTTCACAAACCACTACCTAAAAAACATCACAACCAACATCCCCCTCACACTCCTCACAAACCCCCCTCCAACTCCACCAAAACCCCCCTACCAACTCTCACCATTCCCACCATCTCACCTCAAAATACAATCATTAATCATCTTCCCTAACAATACCACTATCCTCCCCCACAACACCAAACATCCCTACCCCATTCACTTACATTCCCACCCCCCAAAAATTCCAAATCACACCACATTAATTTCCTTCCCCCCAAAACACCCCAATCCCACCCTACTCTAACTATAACACTACATCCAAATCTCACACCTTCCAAACACCCAACTCTTACCACCCTATCATTCCCATCCCCCACTCACCTCCCCACCCACAAATACTATCCCCCTTACTCCCAACTCTCTTAATAACACAACCTTCCCCCCTCCACTCCCTATCCCTTTCCACCCTCACTTCAACAACTAACAATCCTACCCACACCTCCCCAACAATCTCCCCCTCATCTCACCAAAAATTAACAAACTCAACTCACATACCACACAACTCAATCAATCTAAAACACACCACATTCACTCCCAATCACTCCCAAACCTTACCATACTTCTATCACCCATCCAACCCCTCATAAAAAATCCCATACCACCATTCCCCACACACACTTCATCAACCTTACACTCCAAACAACCCAACACCACTACATACATCATACTTACCCTCCCAACATCAAAAAAACAATCAAACACCTTCTACACTACACTTACAATACTACTAATTAAAATCAATTCTCTTCACAAAAACTATCTTCAAATCTTTCCACACTCACCCATCCACCCAACAATATTCACACCTCCCCCTTATACAAACTCCAACAACCCTACAAAAATTCAAATACACCCTCAAATCATAACCACCTAACAAAAATCACTTAAAAAACAACAAACACTAACACCCACTCACCACTCAACCAACCACTCACACACTCAAATTACAATAATCTCCACCCTACCCCCCCCTCTTTCTCCTAACCCACTCTTCTCTAAAAACACAAATACCTAAATTACTATCTCCACCCACAATCCCCCACAACCCTTTAACCCTCCTCACTCAACTAAAAAAACCCTCAACAACTCTTCATCTTACTTAATCCCCCAATATACCCCCACTACCCTCTACTCTCCCCCCTTACTCTTCCCTACAACCACTCACCATCATCATTCAAAACACACTCTCCCACACCCTCCAACTCCCAAAATTCCACACCACATTCTCAACACCCCACCATCCATACCTCCCCCCTCATCCTCATCTCAACTCCCCCTCCTTTAATCTTTCACCCAATAAAAAATCACCATTTTCTACTTCACCCACCCCCCTCCTACCCACCCCCCCCTACTCACATCCCCTTCTAAATTCCTCCCTTAATAACCCATCATAACAAAATCCTTAATCTCCAACCCATTAAAAACTCACTTTCTAACCCCCACTACACCCCCCACCACCCCTTTACCTCCCCTAAACTCCCAACACTCAACCAACACTACCCACTCCCACCCTCACCTAAATACCCCACTAAACACTATATAATACATTACCCCCCAAAACAATAATCATATCCTCAATCCACCCTCTTCATACCCCCCAAACACCTACTCTCAACTATCAACCAACCAAACCCCTAACCAAACCTATCCCTCTTCCCCTACATTACAAAACATTCATTCCATTTACTCCCACCTAACACAAACCATCATCATCCTCCCCTTATCCACACCCCCACTCCTCTCAATTTCTATCACCCTACTTCCTCCCCACCACCCACATCCCCCCACCCCCATCCTAACACAACCCACCCATACCACCTTCATACCCCACCACACTACACTACAACCTCCATATCTTCCAAACCATAATTCCATCACCCACCCACTACTTCACCCCCTCCACACCTCATCTACACTCACTCACCCCATATACCCCCCAACACTCTCTTCACCCACTTCATCACCTCCCCCCACTCACCATTAACAACCCTCACTCCTTTACTCTACCACCCAACCTTCACATCACCACACCCCCATTCACTCCCCCCCCCCTTTCCTCCTCAAAACACTTCTCCTCTCCCAAAATTCATAACTACCATTCACCATCACTCACTCTCACCCTAAATATCTTCCATCCCTAATCCCACCAACACACCACTCTCCAAAATTACTAATCCACACAACCCTAAAATCTACCTTCCTTACAACCTCTCCTACACAACCCTCCACTACTTTCTCTCTCCCTTAATCCTTAATCAATCAAATCATATTATAAAAATCAAAACTCAACACCCCATACTACCACCCATCTATCAATCCCCACCTACCCCTCCACTACCACCACACCACTCCCTACCTCCCATCTCTTTTACCCTTCCATACCCACATCTCATTCTTATCACCTACCCCCCCTCTCTCTATCTTCACACCTATTCTCACCCCATATACCTCTCCATCAAAAAACACCTCTTTAAACATTCCCTCATACCCCATACCACCTTACAAACCTCACATTATCATACCCACCCTTATACTCCTATCAAATCACAACCTACCCCTTCTATACTCAATCAAATCACTCACACATCACCCCCCATTACTCATACATTCATATCCAATCCCCTTATCCCACACTTAATCCTATCCCCTATCAATTTAACCTCCTTATAACCTCATCCTATTCCTTACTCCCATTCTCCCACACCAAACTCACTTTAACCCAAAATCCACTACCACACTACACACACCCACCCTTTATACATACACCTCTTTAAAATTCAACATCACCCACTCCCCCTCCTTCACACCCTTCACATCCTTCCTTACCCTCTCCCAAACCTCAACAAATCACCCCAATATCTCAACTACAAACCCACCCCCAACCAATCCCCAAACACAACCAATTCCCACCAACAATCAAACTCCTCCACTACATACACAATAGCCACTTATATACCACACACCCCCCCCACATAATCAACAAGAATCACGTCTAACGCCTCTCTATACTTCGACACCACTCCCATCAAAACCTTCCACCCAACTTACCCCTAAAACACCCTAAACACTACCTTTTAATCAATTCCCACACACCACCCACAAAACTCCTCAACCTTTCCAATATTATCAACCCTACATCCACTCCTAACACTCTTAAAATCCATACACCTACCACCCCCACATCACCCTCCCCAACAAACAATCTCTACTCACATCTACATCAACCAACCCATCCACACCAACCAAACACATTACTACCTAATACCTCCCATACTCTTACCCCTATCATCCCCCTACCCAACTCTACCCCACTCATTCTTACCCTCCTATCACCTTTAACCAAAAATTCACACATCACTCACCCACCTTACCTTATAAATCAACTCACACCCATCCTTTCTCCCAAACAATCCCACCCCACTATCCTCACCTTAAACCAAATTTCCTAAACCACCTCCCCTTATCAACCCCCTTCCAACTACTAACTTCCAAAAACATTCAATCATCTATACCACCTCTCTTATTAATCAACACTTCTACTTTATCACCAATTCCAACAACACCCTCACTCATACTTACCAAACCTCATATTCAAACAACTCTCTAAAAAACCTTAAAATACCACCACATTCATCCTTACCAAATTCACCAATCCCCCCCCCCCCCTCACCCCACCCCATCCACAACCCCAAATCATCTCCACCTACAATAATATCCACATCATCCTCCTCTATCCACCAATTAATCCCCCTCTTTAAAACTCATCTACTCCACCCCCCAATAACAACTCAACATACATTCCCAATCCAACTACTCCCCTCAAACACTACTACTTACTCTCTTACTCCAACCACCCTCACCCCCCCTAATACCTATCATCTCACCCCATACAACCCTTATAATTATCCACATCTCTCAATACATATTTACATCCATCATCTTCCAATCATCTATACCCTCTCATACAAAACCACCTCCTAACATTCTCAAATATATTACATCCTTCTCACAAATCTCTCAATATCTCATTATTACCCCCCATAAACTACACAACTCTTCTCTACTCTTCAAAATCACCTCCTATTAATCATCTCCTTTCCCCCCAACCCTATCTCCCATTTATTCCACACAACTCTCACATTCAAACTACCCACTAACATTCCTTACAATCCTCACCTTTCCAAAAACAAAATATCACTAACAACAATCTCTCACCTTCACCACCCCTACTATACAAATATCAACATTACCTCCTAAAATTCCTCCACCAACCTCACCCAACAATCACCCTAACCCACCTCCCCTCTCCACCATCATTAATCCTATAACCCTCCAAATACTCCATTTCCTATACCACCTCACCTCCTCACATTTCACCCAAAATACCTCAATTCTATCCTCCTTCCTCCCTCCCTCCTTCCACAAATACCCTACTCCTCCCACACACCCTACAATCCCCCTACACTCCAAACAAACTCAAATCACACCATATCCTCTAACTTTACCTATTTCTCCCTCCTAATAACCAAAACAACAAATAACATCTCACAAAAACTCACACCACATCTTCCCCCCCTATTCCAACACCCCAACCCCATCCCACCAATCTCCCCTTACAATCCCTTCCTCAAATCCACAACTAATTATAACTATAAACCAATCAAATAAACAAACACCACCTCCCCAACACCCCCCCCCTTACACTCACCCCCAATCAAATCACCACTACACTTCCACTCAAACACTTCTCTACAAAATCACCACTCCACAACACTATCCCCCCTTAACCATTCAAACTCTTTCAATCACACCCCTCCTCCAACATCAATCAACCACCTATATACCAAATTATCACACCTAAACTCACATATTCCCTCCCCAAAAACCCACCCCCACAACCACCTATAACCCCCCCCTCCACACTAACAAACCCCTCAAACCACAAAAACCTCACAAACAACATCCCAACCCCTCAACCTCCCACACCCCCAACCAACAAACCCTCACCCACTAAAATAACCAAACAACACTCCCACTCCCCCACTCACACTCACAACTCAACCACTCAATCACACAAACACCACACCCACCACCCCCCCACACCCCCTTCTCCTAACATCCCATCCCTCACAAAACTCCCCTCCCCCCCACATACTCACCTTCACCCTCCCAATTTAACTCTCCCCCTCCTATTCTTCCTTTCACAACAACACCCTACCACCCACCCCACTCTCTCCCCTCCCCCCCCCACTCCCACCCTCTACTCACCTCCAACACCTTCCCACCCCCCCACCATCATTAATACCCTTCTCCTACCCATCCACATTCTCATTCACCACCCAACTCACCCCACACCTTACTCTCATCATCTACCAACAACCCAAACCCCCCTCCTTCAAATCCTACTCATACAACCTCTCCTTATCTCTTACCCTTACTCTCCCATTTCCTCATCCCTCTTCATCACCTCCTACCCATCCCACACTATCTACCTCTACCACCTACCCACCCCCCCCTACACTCCTTAAATATACCATCACATTCATACTATCTCCCCACCTCCACATCTTCACACAAACAACCTTATTACCCTTATCTCATCATATAAATCATCCTCACCCCCACTTCTCCAATCACCTATTTTAACCTCCCCCTCAAACAAATAAACTCTCAAATACCATTTCCTCCTCCAAACAACTCCTCACCAAACTCCCTACATCACTACCCCATCCTCTCACCCCACCTCCTTCAAACAAACCATTTAACACCCCATTAATCCAACCCCCCTACATTCACCTCCCATCCCCCCCAATTAACAAATCCTTCCCACATCATTACCAAATCCCTCCTAACTCCTCAAATTTCTACCCTCAACTCCACCTAATCACTTACTCTCCCACCCTCCTCCCTATCAACCTTATCATTTCCCAACTCTTACCATCAAATACCCCATCTATCACCTTCAAATAATCCTCTATTTACTCACTAAAACACCTTACACTCACCCCCCCTTCACAACCCACTACCTAAAAAATCAAAAACACCATCTCATCACACTAAACCCAAAAAAAATAAAACACCTCACCACATCCCTACCCCTCTTCACCACAATACCTATAACCCCCCTTCCCAACCCCACCACACACCCAAACAAACAACCACAACACACAAAATTTACCTACTATCCAAACCTCCCAACCCCAAATCACTACCCCTACCTATTATCCCAAAACCTTCCCTACCCTAAACCCCACTCTCACTCCCCCCACCAAATAAAAATCCAACCTCCCACCCAATCCCCAAACCTCATACCACAAAATATTCAAAAAAATTCCAATCCAACCACACATATCCCCCCAATCCCATACAAATCACTACAATCAACCTCCCACCACCCTACACACCACACACCTAACCACCCTACCCCAACACCAAATACAAACAACTACAAAACCACTCAACCCCCTACCATTCAATTACAATCCAACAAACCCCCCCTCACCAACAACCCCTATCAACACCAAAACACTCTACCCCTACCACCCCCCACTCACATCATCACCATACCCATAAACCCATTAACACCTATACAATACCACCCAACCCACCCCCACTCCACAACTTAACATACTAACACTCTAAAAAAATCTCATACCCACTTTTCCCTACAACACACCAATCACCAACATACCCCACTTAATCCCCACACCTAATCACTCACACCAACCAAAATCAAATTATCACCACACCCCCTCAAAACTCACACTACATATCTAATATCCCACCTACCCCCTAAAAATCCCCCAACCCACTCCAACCACCCCACTCATCCCAACTTTATACCTAACTCAACTTACTACCCCACCCCCCACATCTAAACAACCATCAATAACCATCAACTCCCAATCCCCCACCCTCAATTACCACCCATCCCACTTCAAAATCTCATAAATCCACCACACAACACCCTTAACCACCACAAAAAACCCCAAACCCAAAACCAATAAACACTCCTACCCCCTCCAAATAACACCCAACAACATCCACTCCCAACCTCTAACCAAAATAACTCTTCCTATAAACTACCCCATACCCCATAATAACCACCAACACCATCCCCACACAAACCCAACCAAATACCACCACAAAACACAACCCACCCATCCACCACCCACCCCAAACCACACTAAAACACACAACCACAAAACCCCACACAACCCACCAAACCTCAACACACCAACCCACAACAACCCCCAAAACAACACCCAACCCCCACACACCAACAACCACCAAACCACCCCCACCAAAACACCACCACAACCAACCCACCCACAAACACACCCACCAACACCCCCCACCACAAAACACAAACACACCACCCCCACACCACCACCAACACCCACACAACCCACCCCCAACACACCAAACACCACCACCCAAAACACCACACAACCCCCCACCCCCCACCAAACCCCAACACCCACAACAACAACCACACCCCACACAAACCAACACACACCCCACACCCAAACCACCAACCACAACACCCAAACAAACCACCCCACCCAACCACACCCACCCAACCCCCACCCAAACCCCCCCCACCCCCACAACCACCCCCACACCACCCAACAAACCCCACCCACCATAACCCACAACCCCCCCCAACCCACAACCAACACCAAACCACCCCCAACACACCCCAAACACCAAACACAACCCACAACACCCACCTACCCACATACACCACCACCACACCCCAAACCAAACCAACCACCAACACCCACCAAATCACCCAACAAACACTCACACATACAACCCAAACACCAATAACAACAAACCCAACTAAACACCCACAACATCAACCCACTCCCACCACACCCCCACCCCCCACCAAACTACCTATAAAACACTTCTTCCAACCACCCACACCACCATTATAAACACCACCACTACCCCCCTTCCTCCTACCACCACTTCACCTTATCCAAAAAAAAACCATAACACCCCCCATCTTATCACAACTTCCACCAACCCCCCCCCCCACCCACACTTAACATCCACACCTATCACCATCCCAAAAAACTACTTTACCATCATACAACTAATCATCATCACCCCCTTCAACCACCCTACCACTCTCTAATAATCAATACCCTACCACTTACCTATTTACTCCCACTATCCCCCCCTATAATTCCCCACCCAACCACATCAACATTTCATCCTAACACACCACTACACTAACCTCACACTACTCAATTTCTCCCACACTCACCTCACCCTCCCTCCATTACAATATCACCCTAACTCATCTCTACATCCACCCACACAATTTCCTTTCCCCACTTCACAACTCACCACTCCTTACACACCACTCTAATTCCACACTACCTCCTCCAAACCCACCACTTACTCCTAACCCTATTCAATTACTTCTCTCCCTCCCCATTCCCACCTTAAAAACCTTCATTCCTAACAACCTCACCCCACCCCATCACAAACCCCCCACCTAACTAACCATCTATCCCACCACCTCACATATTCCCCCACCTCTTCCCCCTCATCAAACTCCCATCCATCACACTCCCACACACTTCTAACTCTTACTACTTCACTCAAATACACACTCAACTCAATAACTACCTCTCCCTCCCCCCCACCCCTACCCACCCACTCCCCCTCAACATTCATCCAATACCCAATCACAAAAATTACCCCAACCCCACCATCCCTCAATCCTCCTATCCCCCCCCCTCACCCTTCTTACAACCATTAACTCAACTCACCAATCCATACATCACTTATACAACTCCAATCATACACACCACATCCTACTAATCCCTCCCTAACTACCCCCCTACCAACCCCTCACACAATTCTTCAACCTTCACTCCATAATTCTTAATCATCAAAAACTCTCATCCCATATACCCACCAATCTCAACCTATTATTTACCCAAAATCTCTCAAATCTCCAAACACCTTTACTATTTTATCATCTTTTACTTCTAACAAATTATCCCCTATTCTACAACACTCCCATCCTTACCTTTACACCTCTACACCCCCCCTCTCACCCACCCACTCTCTTAAATTAAATATAAAACTTTACAAATTTTAAAATTCTATCAAACTCACTACACAAACACATCCATTTTTCATCCACCTTATCACTATAAATAACATCACAACCACCTCCCTACTCTTCTCTTACACACCTACCTACATACTCTTCACCCCTCTCAACCCTCTCACAATCACCATTCATCCTCCATCTATCTACTACCAAAAATTCAACCTAATTCCACATTCATCAACCCACCCCAAACAACTAAACCTACTCCACACACAATAATCCCCTAAAAAAACTCCTACATAAAACCACCATCAAACTACCACCTAACACCTACCTAACTACCCACCCACACACAACATCCACAACATTTACACCCACATTCAAACCACACAACCCACCCCCCCCAACCCTCACTCTCCACAACCCTCCAATCATTATCCACACTCCCATACCTCATACCCTTAACACCTAATTCTAACATCTTTCTATCATCATCAAACACCTACCTTAAATTACAACTTACCCCCTATTATACCATAATCCTCCATCCCACCACTTAAACTCAAACTACTAACTAAATAACTCAAATAAACATACCCTCTCTAAAACAACCTCTCATCACCCACCTACAACTCCTACCATCATCCCAAACCACCCACAACCCCCCCCCACCACCCACATACCCACCCCCACCACCCACCCACAACCCCAACCCAACAACCCACCCCCACACCACACACCAACCCAACCCCAAAAACACCCACAACAACCCAACCCAACAACCACCCAACCCACCACAACCCCAACACCCCCAACACCACCACCACACACCCCAACAACCAACACACCCCCCACAAACAACACACAAACCAAACACCCCACAACCCACCAACCAAACCCCCCAACCCCCCACACCCACCCCACACCACCCCAACCCACAACCAACCCCCACAACCCCACCAAACCACACACCCCACCACCCACCCACCCCACCACACACCCACCCCCACCCACCAACACCCCCCAACACCCACAACAACCCACCAACAACCAACCCCCAACAAACCAAACCACACCCACAACCCCACCACACCCCACAACCAAACCCCCACAACACCCCACAACCCCACACCACCCCACAACACCAACCCCAACCACCCAACAACACCACCCACCACCCACCCCACCCCAACCCACCACCACACCCACCCAACCACCCCCACCCCCCACCACAACACCCCACACCACAACACCAACCACAACCCACCCCACAACCCCACACAAACCCCCACCCCCAAACCCCCACCCCAACCACCCCACACCCCCACCACACCCCACCCCCCAACCACAAACACACCCCACCCACACCCACACAACACACCACCAAACCCAACACAAACCACACACCCCCCAACACAACCACCCACCCACCAACCACCCACCCCACCACACCACCCACACCCCCACCAACCCAACACCACCAACCACACCACACCCACCACCCCCAACCCAACCCCACCCACCCCCAACCCCCCCACCACCCCCAACACCCACACCCACACCCCCAACACCACCACCCCCACACCCAACCCACCACACCCAACCCCCAACACCCACACCCACCCCCCACCACCCCCCCACCACCCCCAACCCACACCCAACCCCCCCAACCCACACCACCACCAACCCCCACCCACACCCCAACCCCCACCACCCAACCACCCACAACCCCCCACACCCAACCACCCCACCCCCACCACCCACCCACCCAACCCCAACCCCCCACCAACCCCCAAACACCCACCACACCACACCACCCCACCCCCCCCAACCCCCCCCACCCCCCAACACACACCCACCCCCCCCCCCAAACCATAACCCCCCCACAACCCCACACCCCACACACCCCACCCACCACTCACCCAAACACCACCCATCTCCTAAAACCCCCCCACACCACACCTAACCAACACCCAAAACACACCACAATCCCCCCTCAACACACCAACCCACACCCCACACTAACAAACCCCCAATCCCAAACACTCTAACAACTCAACAACAAACCCACACACCCCCAACACAAAACACAACCCCACCACCAACAAACCACCAACCAAAACCACACCAAACCACCACCCACCCCACACAAACCACCTCCCCCCACCCCCCACCACCACCACACACCTCACCAACACCACACCTCCACCCCAACCACCAAAAACCACCACCACCCAAACAACCCCAACACCACCCAACCCACCACACCCCAACCACCAACTCCCACCACATCCCCACCACCAACCACCAAACAACCAACCCCAATTACACACAACACATCACTACACACCCACAAACTCCCAACCCCACAACACTCTCCCCAAAACAAACCCCAACCACCCACCAAACACCCACCAACAACCCCACACCACCACCCCCCCAAAACACCCCACAACAAACCACCACAACCCCACCACCCAACAATCACACACCTACCCAACCCCCCCCAACACACCACCAACAACCACCCTAACACACCACTACTCAATCCTCTTTAAACTAACCACTTTTACACCACACATCTCTATCATATTTCAATATCTTTTAACATCTTACCCCTTACCCACCACCCTAAACTACTCTCCAATTCTACACCTACTACTTTCATTCTCTCACTCACCCCCCCCCCCCACCCCCTCCCCCCTCCCTACTACAATCAAACTTTTTAAAAAAACAACTAACACACAATCCAACAAACCACTACCTCCCAAACCTACCCCACCAACCCCACCACCCTTACCACCATCCCAACACCCCTAACTACTCCCACCCTCCATTACACACTCCAATAATTTCATTTCCACTACCCCTCACCCCTCCACTCCCTACCCTACTTTATCTACCAACTCCCAAATCTTCCTATATCCATCTATAAAAATTCCCCACTCTACTAATTCCATCACCTCACCACTCCTTCTCATCCCACCACCCACTCCATTACCCACACCACCTTTATCATTCAAACATCTTCAAATTCTAACAAACCCATACCCCCTACAATATTCCAAATCTACTCCCCACATAAACCCAATCATCCCACAACACCAAACACAACAACCATAAATTATTATAAACCTATCCTCCCCACCCACACACTCCCCAACAACACTACCTAATCCACACAATTACACATATCATATCCTTACACCTTATCCAAAATCCTTTAACACAATCACACAACATCAACTACCTCTCCTCTCATACCACCCACAAACCACATCTATACTCACCAAATCTCACACCTCCATCCTTACAATATTTCCACATACAAACATAACAATTATCCCACCCCTCTTATACCTCATACTTCCCATTCTCTTAACTATCTCATCCTCTACATCACTATCAACATCAACCAACACATTACTCAACCTCCAAACAAACAACCTCCTCAATCCATATCACCCCCACCAACCAAAAAACTAACCCACCTCAATTAATCTTCATCAACTTACAAACATACTTCACTTCTTATCACTCCTCTTACTTCCTCATCCTACTATCCAAACTCTCCCCTAAAATTATCTTCAATCTCTCCAATTCATCACCTCCATCCCAACCTCCTAACAACCATCAACCAAACACACTCTACCTCCTCCTCTAACCACCAACCCCTTCCCATTTTCAACACACTATCAACCACCTCTTTATCATCACACAAAATATTATATAAACTATTCAAATCACAACTCCCACTAATACATCTCAAACCCCTCCCCTCCTACACAATTCATATCTACAAAACCCAATTATACTCACAACTTCAACACCTCCCTCCATCTCTATAATACATCTACAATTTCATCCTCCCCTAATCCACCCTACAATCTTATCAATTATCTTATTAATATCTAACAAACATTATCTACTTAAACATCAAAACCACAACTACCTTACTCCACCTTACCCTCACCACCCAAACCCCAATACCCACCACCTCAAACCCCCCAAACTTCCTACTCATCAACATCCACCCCAATCCCCAACTTTACAATCCCCTTATCACAACACACTCAAACACAAAATCTTATCTCCATTAACCTTTCCTCTAATATCACCTAAAAATACAACCACATCCATACCACACAACTCATAAAAAAAACCATCTAATCCCAACAACCAAACTCCAACCACACCACAAAACTCCAACACTCAAACACTTAACTCTTTAAACCATACTACCTACTCATACCACCTCCAATCCCTCCCATACTCTTCAACATCATCCAACCTCTACCCCCACCCTAAATCAACCTACTCAACTCCCAAATCTCTACCCCCCAAACACCCCAAAACCCTCATCAAAAAATCTAATACCCACAACTCCTCTACTTACCCTCCCCCACCACCTCAAATCACCAAACCACATCCCACAACACACTCCAAACAACACCAAATCATAACACAATACACTCCTCTACCCCACAAACACCCCAACACTCTACCACATCCCCATCTAATCCCCTACCAAACCTACACCTCCACCTACATAACTATCCCCTTCAACCCTCCTAAAAAACCACACCCCCACACCAACTCAACCACAAACCCCTCACCCAATATCTTAACAAAACCTCCTCCCTATAACCCACCACCACCTACCATATAACACAAAAAATCCAACATAACAATTCCAAACACTCAACACTCACCCCCTCCCATAACCCCCCCATAAAACAACCAACTACCCTCCTAATCCTTATAACCCCCAAACTCACCCCTCCACAACAAATACCAACCCTCATTCTCTTCATCAACACCACCCATATATCATCTACTCCTCCTAACCTTACTAAACCCTCTCCCACTATCAACAAATCTCACTACCCTTACCCTCAACCCCCCCTACTAAACAATTACATCCCACAATTACAAAAACCCTCATACCTCCTCACCACCAACCAAACTTACAAATATAAACAATCTCTATCCAACCAACCATCCAATTCTTCACAAAAACTCACCTACAATAACTCTAATCCCCCCCCTTATAAACTAACATACCCACCCTATTCAACATCACCCCCTAAATATCAATCCACCCTTCTCCCTTACCTATCATCTCACACCCAACAACAAACCTCCTATTACCAACAACTCCATTCATCATCCTCAACACCAATCTCTTCACTCCCCCCCATACTCTCAACTCTCCACCTCACCTCTTAAACAAAATATCACTACCCCCCCTACATCCACACCCAAACCCCCAATCAAACACAACCAACACCAAAACACAAACCAAACCCCCCCCACAAACAAAAACCCCCAACCCCCAACCCCCCACCACCACACACAACCCCCCCACCCCACCCCCACCCCCCCACACAACAACCCCCCACCAACCACCACACACACCCCCCCCCCCACCCCACCACCACCCCCCCCCACCCCCCCCCCCCACCACCCCCACACCCAACACCACACAACCAACCCCCAACCCCCCCCCCCCAACCAACACACCCCACACCACCACCCCCAAACCCCACCAACACCCCCCCCCAACCACCCACCAACACCCCCCCCCCACACCCCACACCCCCACCCCACCAACCCCACCCACAACACCAACCCCCCCACCCACAACCACACCCAACACAACCACCACCACCACCCCCCCCCAACCCCCACACACCACCCAACACACCCCAACACCCCCCCACCCCCCCACCCCACCTCACCCCCCCAACCCCACCCAACCACCCCCAACAAACCCAACCCCACACTCTCACCCCCACCACACACCACAACCCACCCACCACCCCAACCCACCCAAACCAACAACCCCCAATCCCACATCCTCACAACACCAACACTAACCCAACACCCAACTCAACCCACCCCCCCCCCCCCACACACCACCACACCAACCCCACTTTCAACATAACACACCTCCAAACCCCACCCCCAACCCCCCCACATCCCCCAAACCAAACACCAACCACCCCAAACCACCACCCCCCCCCACACACCCCCCACACCACCCCCCCCAACCCCCATCAACCCCACACCAAAACAAACCACAACCCACCAACAAACACCACACACCCCAAAAACCCCACTCCACAACTAAAACCACACCCACCCCCCACCAACCCAACAATCCCAACCACCCCCCCCCACCACACCACCCCAACCACAATCCACCCCCCCACACCCCCTTACCCCCCCCCTCCCCCCACACCAACCCCACCCAAACCCCCCCCCCCCCACCACCCACTCCTATCCAACACCAACCCCCAACTTCCACCCCAAAACTCCCACCTAACCCATACTTTATCCCCCTAACCAACCCCTATCAAAACTCCCACACCCACCATTCCCACCAACCCCCCCCCAACTTTACCACTTCCAACAACCCCACACTCCATAACATATTCTTACCTCCCACCCCCACACACCAATAACACCTTAACATACACTTACATCAAATTAAAAATCAATTCCTCACCCCCACAACTCTCCCCCAACACACCCACCCCCCACCCACCCCAACAAACACCCCAAACCACCCCCCCACCCCACCCCACCAACACCACCCACCAACCCCCACCCCCACCCACAACCCCAACACCCACCAACCAACCAACCCCCCCCACCCCCCACCCCACCACCACCACACCCCCCCACCACCCACCCCCCACACCAACCCCACAAAACACCACCCCACCACCCAACACCCACAACCACCACCACCCCCCCCACACCACCCACACCCACCCCCACCACCACCAACCCCACCAACACCCAACAACCCCCACCCACAACACCCCCCCCAACACCCCCACCCCACACCCCACCACAACCCCCACCACCCCCCCACACCCACAAACCCCCCCCAACCCCCCCCCCACCCCACCCACAACCACACCACCACCCCCCCAAACCCCACACACCCCCACACCACCACAAACCAACCCCCCCACCACCCACAAACCCCACCAACCCAACCAACCCCCCCCCCACCAACCCCACCCCACAACCCAACCCCCACACCCCCCCCCCACCCAACCCCCCCCCCCCAACACCCCCACCCCACCCCCCCACCCCCCCACAACCCCCACCACCCCACCACCCACACCCCACCCAACCCCCCACCCCAACACACCACCCACAACCCCCCCCCCCAACCACCCCACCCACCCCCCCACCCACCCACCCCCCACCCCCCCCCACCCCCAAACAACCCACCCACCCAACCCCCACACACCCCACCCCCCCCACACCACCACCCCCCCAACACCCCCCCCCCCCACAACCCACCCCACCCACCCCCACCCCCCCCACCACCCACCCCAACCCCACCACCCCCACCCCCCAACACCCCCCCCCACCCACCCCACAACACCCCCCCCACCACCCCCCCACCCCCCACCCCACCCCACACCCACCCACCCCCCCACCCCCCACCAACCCCAACCACCACCCCCACCCCCCAACCCCACCCACAAACCAACCCCCAACCACCCCACCCCACCCCACCAAACACCACCACCCCCCCACAACCCCCCCACCCCACCCACCCCCACCCAACCCCCCACACACCCAAACCACACCCCCCACCCCACACCCCCCCAACCAACCACCACCCCCACCCCCAACAACCCCCCCCACAACCCCCAACAACCACCCCACCCACCCCACCCCACAACCCCACCACCAACCACCACCCCAACCCCCCCCAACCACCCCACCACCCCCACCACCCACCCACACCCACCACCCCCCACCCCACCACACACCCCCCCCACCACCACCCCAACCCACACCCCACCCACACCCCACACACCCACCCCACACAACCACAAACCCCCCACCCACCCCCACACAACCAACCACAACCACCCCCACCCCCACCCCACCAAACCCCAACCCCCACCAACAACCCACACCCCACCCCCCACCCCACCAACACCCCCACCCCAACAACCCACCCCCACACCCCACCACCCACCCCCACCACCCCAACACCCAACACCCACACACCCCACCCCCCAACCCCACCACCAACCACAACAACCCCACAACCAACCCCACCCACAACCCCCACAACCCCACCCACACCCACCACCCCAACACCCCCCCCCCACCCAACCCACACCCCCCACCCCCACACCCCCCCCAACCCCCCCCCCAACACACCACCCCCCACAACCCCCACCCCAACCCCCACCCAAACCCCCCCAAACAACCCACCCACCCCCCCCACACCCCCCAACCACCCCACCCCCACCCCACACAACACCCCACAACCAACCAAACACACCCACCACACCCCCCCCCCAACCCCCCCCCACCCCCCAACCACCCAACCCCCCACACACCCCCCCCCCCCAAACCCCACCCCCACCCCCAACCACCACCCCCCAACCCCACCCCACACCACAACCCACCCCCCCACCACAACCCCAACACCACCCACCACCCCCCACCCACACACCCACCAACCCCACCCACCCCCCCCCACCCACCCCCACACCCAACCCCCCCCACAACCAACCCAAACCACCCCCCACACCCCCCCCCCCCACCCACCCACCCCCCCCCCCCCAACACCACCCACCCCCACCCCCCCCCACCCACACCCCCACCCCACAACCCCCCCACCCACCACAACCCCCCACACACCCCCCAACCCCCAACCACCCACCCCCCACCCCCAACCCACCCCAACCACCCCACCCCCACCCAACCACCACCCCAACCCCACCCAACACCCCCCCACCCACCCCACACCCCCCCCAAACCCCCACCCCCACACCCCCCCCACCCCACCCCCAACCCCCCCACACCCCACACCACCCCCACACCCCCCCCAACCCCACAACCCCACCCCCCACCCCACCCACCCACAACCCCACACCCACCACAACCAACCCCCCCACCCCACCCCCACCCACACAACACCCACAACCCCCCCCAACCCACCCCACCCACCCCACCCACCACAACCCACCCCACACACCACCCCCCAACACCCCCCACAACCCACCCCCAACCCCCCCCCCACCCCCCCCCACCCCACCAACACCCCACCACCCCACCCCCACCAACACCACCCCCCCCCCCACACACACCCCCCCCAACCACCACCACACCACCACCCCAACCACACCACCCAAACCCCCACCCCACCCACCCCCCACCCACACCCCACCCCACAACCCCAACCACCACCCACCAACCACCCCCACCCCACCACCCACCCACCACCCACCAACCCACACACACCCCCCCAACACACCCCCCCACCCCACCCACCACCCCAACCCACCACCAACCACCCCCACCACACAACCCCCCCAACACCCCCCCACACCCCACACACCCACCACCACCCCCCCCCACCCCACCACCCCCCCACCCCACCCACACCCCACCCCCCCCCCCACCCAACACCCCCACACCACCCCACCCCCCCACCACCCACACCACACCCCCAACCCCCACCACACCCCCCCCACCCCACCCCCCACACCCCCCCACCCCCACCCACACCACCCCCACCACACCCCACCCCCCCCCCCACCCCCCCCCACCCCCACAACCCAACACCCCCCCCCCACCAACCCCACCACACCCAAACCACAACCCCCCCCCCAACACCCACCCACCCCCCACCCCCCCACCCCCCAACCCCCCACCCACCCACCACACCCCACCCCCCCCAACCCCACCCCACCCCCCAACACCCCCCCCCCAACCCCACACCACCACCCCCACCCCCCCCCACCCCCCAACCCCACAACACCCCCCACCCCAACCACCCCACACCCCCACCACACCCCCCACACACCCACCCCACCCCCACACCCCCCCCCACCCCACCCCCCCCCCACCCCACCACCCCCACCCCCACCCCCCCCCACCCCCACCCCCACACCCCACCCACCCCCCACCCCCCCAACCCACCCACCCAACCCCCCCCCCCACCCCCCCCCCACCCCCCACACCCACCCCCACCCCCACCCCCCCCACCCACCCAACCCACCCCAACCACCCCCCCACCCCCCCCCACCACCCACCCACCCACAACCCCACCCCCCCCACCCCCCCCACCCACCCCCCACCCCCCCCACCCACCCAACCCCCCACCCCACCCACCACCCACCAACCACACCCCCCCCACCCCCCACCCCCACAACCCCCCCCACCCCACCACACACCCCCCCACCCCCCACCAAACCACCCCCACCCACCCCCCCCACCACCCACCCCCACCCCACCAACACCACCCCACCAACCCCCACCACACACCCACCCCCCCACCCACACCCACCCCAACCCACACCCACCCACACCCCCACCCCACACACCCCACCCACACCCCACAACCACACACCCACCACCCACCCACACACCCAACCCCCACAACCACCCACCCCCCCCACCCACCACCCCCACCACCCCCACCACCCACCCCACCCCCAACACCCACCACACCCCCCACACCACCCCCCACCCCCCCCACACCACCCCCACCCAACCACCCACCCCCACCCACCACACACACCCCACCCACCACCCCACCCCCAACCACCCACCCCCACCCACAACCCCCCCACCCCCCAACCAACCCCAACCACCCCCCCCCACCCCAACACCCCCCACCACCCCACCACAACCCCCCCCCACCCCCACCCCCACCCCCCCCACCCACCCCACACCACCCACCCACCACCCCCACCCCCCCACCCCCCCCCACCCCCACACCCCCCAACCACCACCCCCCCCCCCACCCCCACCCCCCCCCCCACACAACCCACCCCCCCACCACCCCCCCAACCCCCCACCCCACCCACCCCCAAACCACACCCCCCACCCCCCCACCACCCCCCACCACCCCACCCCCCCACCCCCCCAACCCCACCCCCCCCACACCCCCCACCACCCCACCCACACCCACCCCCCCCCCCACACCCCCACCCCCCCCCCCCCCCACCCCCCCCCACCCCCACCCCACCCCCCACCCACCCCCCCCCACCCCCCCCCACCCACCAACCCACCAACCCCCCCCCCACCCCACACCCCACAACACCCCCCCCCACCCCCAACCCCCCCCAACCCCACCCCACACCCCCCACAACCACACCCCCCCCCCAACCCACCCACCCACCCCACCCACCACCCCCCCCCCCCACCCACAACACCCCACCCCCCCACCCACCCACAACCCACCCACCCACCCCACCACCCCCACCCACCCCACACCCCCAAACCCACCACCCAACCCCCCACACCCCCCCCACCACCACCCCCCACACACCCAACCCCCACCACCACCCCCCCCCAACCCACCCCCAACCACCCCCCCCCCCAACCCCACACCCACCCCCCCCCCCCACCCAAACCCCCCCACACCCCCACCCCCCCACCACCAACCCACCCCAACCCACCCCCCCCCCCCCCCACCCCCCCCCCCCCAACAACCCCACCCCCCAACCCCCCCACCCCACACCCCCCCCCCCAACCCCCCCACCCCCCCCCCCCCCACACCACCCCCACCCCCCCACCCCAACCCACCCCCCACCCCCCCCCCCACCCCCACCCACCCCCCACCACCCCCACCCCACACCCCCCACCCCCCCACCCACACACCCAACCCCCACCCACCCCCCCCCCCCCCCCACACCCACCACCCCACCCACCCCCCACCCACCCACAACCCCCCACCCCAACCCCCCACCCCCCCACCCCCCACCACCCCCAACCCCCCCCCACACAACACCCACCCCCACCCCACCACCCCCACCCCCCCACCCCCCACCACCCCCCCACACCCCCCACACCCCCCCCAACACCCCACCCCCCACCCCCCACCACCACCCACCCCAAACCCCACCCACCCCCCAACCACCACCCCACCCCCCCCCCACCCACCCCCCCCACCCCCCACCCCCCACCCACACCCCCCCCACCCCACCCACACCCCCAACCAACCCCACCCCACCCCCCCCCACCCCCACCCCCCAACCCCCCCCACCCCCCCCCCACCCCACCCAACCCCCCACCCCACCCCCACACCCCACCCCCCCCCACACCCCCCCCCACCCCCCCCCCCCCACACCCCCCACCCCCACCCCCCCCACCCCCCCCACCCCACCCACCCCCCCCACCCACCCCACCCCCCACCCCACCCCCCACCCCCCACCCCCCCCCAACCACCCCCACCCACCCCCCCAACCCCCCCCCACCACCCACCCACCCCACCCCCACCCACCCCCCCACCCCACCCCACCACACCCACCCCCCCCACACCCCCAACACCACCCCCCACCCCCACCCCACCCACACCCCCCCAACCCCCCCCCACCCCCCCACCCCCCAACCCCACCACCCACACCACCCCCCCCACCCCCACCAACCCCACCCACCACCCACCCCACACCAACCACCCCCCCCCCCACCCCCACCAACCCCCCACCCACCCCCCCCCACCCCACAACCCCCCCCCACCCCCCCCACCACCCCCCCCCCACACACCACACCACCCCCCCCCCACCAACCCCCACCCACCCCCACACACCCCCCACCACCCCCACCCCACCCCCCCACCAACCACAACCCCACCCCACACACCCACCCCCACACCCACCCCCCAACACCAACCCCACCCCACCCCCAACACCCCCCCCCCACCAACCCACCCCCCACACCACAACCCCCCCACCCCCACCCCACCCCCACCCACCACCCCAACACCCACACCACCAACCAACCACCCCCCCCACCACCCACCCAACCCCCCCACCCCCCCCACCACCCACCCACCCCAACACCCACCCACCCCAACCCACCCACCCACCCCCCCCACACCCACCACCCCACCCACACCCCCCCCAACCCCACCCCACCACACCACAACACCCCCACCCAACCCCCCCACACCACCCCACACCCCCCCCCACCCCACCCCCCCACAACCCACCACCCACCCCACCACCACCCCACCACACCCCCTCACCCAACCCACACCCCCCAACCACCCACAACCCCCCACCCCCACCCCACCCAACACCCACCACACCCAACACCACCACACCCCCACCACCCACAACCCACCCCCACACCACCCCACCCACCCCCAACCCCCCCACCCCCCCAACCCCAAACACCACCCCCCCACCCCCAACCCCACAACACCACCCCCCCCCCCCACAACAACACCCCACCAACCCCCCACCCCACCCCACCACCACAACACCAACCCCCACCCACCCACCCCCAAACCCCCCCCCACACCCCACCACCCACCCCTCACACCTACACCCAAAAACAACCAAACACCCACACCAACCCACCCAACCAACTCACAACCACCCAAAAAATCCCCCCCCCCCAACACCCCCACCCAACCACCCATCAAACAACCCCCAACCCCCAACCACCCCACCACCAAAAACCACCACCAACCCAACCACCCACCACCAACCCCCCAACCCAACCACCACCCCCTACTTCCACCAACCCCACCAAACATCCACCATATCCCATACCTTCCTACCCACACACCCACCCTATCCCCATAACACACCATTCTTCAACCCCACCAACCCCCCACCCCACCACACCACCCCTAAACCAAAACCCTACACCAAGACAACCAATCCTCCCAACACCACCCACCCACCCACCAAACCAACTACATAACTCACATCCAACCACCCCCACCACACAACACCCACTACAAACACCCCCCCCACCCACCCCCCCACCCCCCACTCCACCCCCCAACCACCCCCCCCACCCACACCCCACCCCCACACCCAACCACACCACCCCCCCCCCTAACCCCCCCACCCCCACCCATAACCAACTACCCTCCTACCCTTTAAACCCCATACCCCCCCTTCCAACTACACCCCCCACATCCCTCAACCACCCCCAACCCCCACCCACCCCCCCATCACTCACCACCCCAACAACAACCCCCCCCCCCACACATAACCACTATTAAACACCCAATTCCCCCCACCCATTATCCCCCCCCCACTCTCCTTAACCAACCCTACCCCCCCCCCCCTTCACATAACTAACAACCACATCCATACCTCATCCCCAATCCCCACATCCCCAACAAAACTCCAACCCACCCACATCCCTCCCCAAACTCCCCCTTAATCCTTTATAAAACTACATACTAACATAACAATTCTCTTAAACCCTCACTAAATTCCTCACCACCCAACACCCCTAACTTAATAAACTCCCCACCTATCCTTCACAACTAACCACCCCCTACTCTCAATACAAATTTAAAACATCATAACCCCCAACCCTTTCACCCCTCCCTCTACTAATCCCCATCTCCAACCAACCAACTAACCCCTATATTCATATCTCCCCTCAACCACTTAAAATTCATCTCATTCCACCCCTCACAACCACTACCTCCTTCCCCACATTACCTACTCCATCCAACCACACCCAAAATCAAACAACCACCATAAAAAAACATACAACCCCCAAAATCAATCTCACATCATATATCCAAACAAACACCCCCAAAAAATCAATAAAAAAACTCTCACACCCACCATAACAAACCACCAAACACCACCCCCCACCACCCCCACCCAACCCCCCCCCCAAAACACACCAACCAACAAAACATCCAAACCCTCACCCTTCACAAACAATCCACACCCCCCACCCAAACCCCAAACCCACAAACACCACACCCCCAAACCCACACCAACCAACCCCAACACAAACAACACCCCAACACAACACCACCCAACCAAACACTCACCCAACCCAACCCCCCAACCCCCCACCCCCACCCAACCAACCCACCCCCACAACCACCACTCACCCAAACCACCACACACATCCACCAACCCCCCTCACACCCCTAAAAAACCTCAAACAAATACCTCAAACCTAACCAAACCCCCCATAAACACAAAAAACAAAACCCAACTCCCTATCCACACACACACCCCACACAAAACACAAAACAACCCCCACCACCACCACCCAAAAACAAACAACCCACAAATCCCAAAACCCCACACACCCACCAACCCCCCCTACCAACCAAATATAACACTAAACCACACCAACCACCCCCCATTACTCCACCCACCCAACAAACCCCCCTACCCACACCAAACAACACCATCCCTATAACAACAACCCCCCACCACTTAACAAACCCCCCTATCCCCTTAATACTCTTAACTAAACTCAACAAAAAACCACAACCTACAAATAAAAACAAACCCTACAACAACCCAATACCAACCCACATACCAACCACACCACCCCCCCCTCACCAACAACCCCCACCACCCCCCCCACCCCACAACCACCACCCAACCCAAAACCCCACCACACAACTACAACCCACACCACACCCCCACCACCACCCCACAACCCCCCACCACCCCCCCAACCCCCACACCCAACACCCCCACCCCCCCACCCACCACACCCCCCCCACCACCACACAACAACCACAAACACACCCCACCCAACACACACCCCCCAAACCAACCCACAACACCCCACAACACACCACCCACACCCACCCCCACCCCCCCCCACCCCCCCCCCCAACACCACCCCCAACACCACCCCCACACCCACCCCACCCCCCACAACCAACAACCACCCCCCACCCCCAACACCACCCCCCCCACCAACCACCCAAAACCCCACCCCCCCAACCCCACACCCCCCACCACAACCCCACACCCTACACACCAACCAACCCACCCACCCCACACCCCTAACACCCACAACCAACACAAACACCACAACCCCCCCACCACCCCAACCCCCCCCCACAACCCACCAATAACACCCACCACCACCAACCACCAAACACCCACCACCCAAACCACAATCAACCCCCCACCCCCCCAAACCCCCACCCCCCCCACAACCACCACACACCCAACCAACCACCCCCCCCATCATATAACAATTCCACCTTACCCCCTCCACACAACAAACCAACACTTATTTAAACCACCACCCCCTAACACAATACCTTAAACTTATCTCTAAAAAACATCCCATCTCCTCATCATCACCATCACCTTTCCTCCTATCAACTCACACTCACACCATTCCTCACAACAAACCACCCCATTACAATCTCCAAACACTCTTCACTTACTAACAACCCCCCCTACACCATCAATCCAAATCTTCTCCTCCCCCCACATAAATCCCCATACCTCTCCAAAAAAAACAAACACCCCACTCCATATAACATCCTCCATCCCCCCCTACATACCCACCTCCCCAAACACACATACCACCTCCACACACATAACATCACATAACATCTCCATATAAAAAAAACCTCCAATCAACAAACCCACAACAACCAAATATCTACAAAACCCCCACCCCCACACAACACCACAAATACCACACCCATAAACCCCCTCCTTCCCTACAAACCCTACACCACACAACACCATCATAACCCCAATAACATCCTACTACCCCAACATATAACAAAATCAAACCCCTCTACATCTACACCCTCTCAACACAACCTACACTAACAACACCTCCAACAACAACACAACAACCAAAAAACCCCAAACACCCCACAAACCTACATACATCCCAACCATCACCTTTACAACAAACCATCAACACAACAACTCCATTACACCACAACTCACCACATATACCCACATTCCCTCAAACTAATCCACACCAAATCTCCATTACATCACACCCACCAACTACACACCACACACACTCACTACCTCCTCAAACACCCCCCAACAAAAACCATATACCCCCCCACTCTATCATCACACCACAAAACTAAAACTACACCAACACAAACAACTACATCTATACCTCTCCCCAAACCCTTCCCCTTCCCTAACACTATTTCTTATCTACCAACACATTCATACTCACAAACTCTACACACCTCCCTCTCCATCTATATACATCCTACAATTTCATCTCCCTAATCCACCTTACAATCTTATCAATTATCTTATTATATCTAAAACAACATTATCTATTAACACATCAAAACCACAACTACCTTACTCCACCTTACCCTCACCACCAACACCCCAACCTCCCACCACTAAACCCCCCAAACTTCCTCACCTCATCCAACATCACCCCAATCCCCAACTTCTCACAATCCCTTATCACAACCACACCCTCCAAACACAAATCAACTATCTCCATTACCTTTTCATCAATATCCACCTAAAATACAACCCCATCCATACCCACACAACTCATAAAAAAACCATCTAATCCCAACAACCAAACTCAACCCCACCCCACCACCACCCCCCAACCACAACCCAACACCCCACCCAACAACCCCCACCACCCACCCACACAACCCACCCCCACAACCCACCCAACCCACCCCACCCAACACACCCCACCCCCCCCCAACACCCCCCCCCACACACCCCCCCCACCCACACCAACCCAACCCCCCACCACCCCACACCCCACCACCCCCCCCCCACCCACAACCCCCACCCACACCCACACCCACCCACACCACCAACCCAACACCCCACCCACCCACCCCCAACCCCCCCCACCCCACCCACCACCCCCCACAAACCCCACCCCCCCACCACCCCACCCCCCACCACCAAC
Source organism: Psychrobacter sp. AH5 (assembly GCF_040371085.1). NCBI lineage: Bacteria > Pseudomonadati > Pseudomonadota > Gammaproteobacteria > Moraxellales > Moraxellaceae > Psychrobacter > Psychrobacter sp. AH5. The sequence continues at coordinate 111,744 of NZ_JAMBMT010000006.1, read as the reverse complement.
CCCCCACAACCCCACACCACACCCCACCCACCCCACAACAACCACCAACCCCCACCCCCACAAACACCCACACCACCCCCCAACACCCACCCCCACCCCCACTACAACCACATCCCACAAAACAACCCAATCACCCAACAAACCCACTTACCAAACCCCAATACCCCCCAAACACCCCCACCCTACCCATAACAACCCAAAACAACACACCCCCAACCCCCCACCATCCATCACCAACCCACCATCTACTAATACCAAACCCCCCATCTATCATCTCACTCCCTCCATAACCCTTACAAAACCCTCCACCACCACAACCCAACACCAACTACCCTACCCACCCACCACCCCCACTAAAAAAATTACATCCCACAATTACAAAAACCACTCCCCTACCTACCTCACACCACCAACCAACATAAAAAATCACTCTCCCCCCAACCCAACCATCCCAATTCCTTCACAAAAATACCCTCACAAATACACTTCCAATCCCCCCCCTTATATACTCACAATACCCACACCTTACTCTCAATCACCCACTCAAATCTAAAATCCACACCATCTCCCATTACCTATCATCTCACAACCAACAACAAAACCCCTCATTAACCAACAACTCCCATTCATATCCTCAACACCCAAATCTCTTCACCCCCCCCATACTCTAACCACCTCTCCCACCATCAACTCAACATACATCCCTCACTCAACAAAACACCCCAAACCCACTCTATCCACTAAACTACTCAACCAAACATAACATCCCCCAATCTCTCTCCCTCTTAAACCATCCAACCAAATTAAAACCCTCCATACCTCATCTCCTCTAACCAAAAACCACTCACCCCACTCACCACCCTACCCCCCAACACTCTAATCCTTCAAAACCATCTTCACAATCTCCATACAACAATATCCACCCACACACCTCCTCCCTATCCTAAAATCCCCTCACAACCTATCCTACCCCCCCTCCCTCCCCAACTACCTCTACTCCAAATTTCCCTCTAATCAATATCCAACCCCCCCCCCATTCATTTAACACACTCACAAAACTCCTAACATCCTACCCTCATTACCCCCCCTTATCAATTCCACACCCATAACCAATACAAACCTATCAATCCCCCCCTCTCACTCTTACAACCTCCCACCAATCACTTACATCAAATTACTCTATATAAAATACCCCATCCCACAATCTCCTAAAACAATACCTCAACAATACACTCCCCCCCCCCTATCCCACACACCTACCAACACCCCCACCCCCCCCCTTCCACAAACCACTACCTAAAAAACATCACAACCAACATCCCCCTCACACTCCCCTAAAACCCCCCCTCAACTCCCACCAAAACCCCCCTACCAACTCCTCACCATTCCCCCCATCTCACCTCAAATACAATCATTAAATCCATCTTCCTCAACAATCACCACTATCCTCCCCCACAACACCCAAAACATCCCCTACCCCATTCACTTACCATTCCCACCCCCCAAAAATCCAAATCAACACCACATTAATTTCCTTCCCCCCCAAAACACCCCAATCCCAACCCTACTCTCAACTATAACACTACATCCAAATCTACACCTTCCAAACACCCAACTCTTCACCACCCTATATTCCCATCCCCCACTCACCTCCCCACCCACCAAATACTATCCCCCTTACTCCCAACTCCTTTAATAACACCAACCTTCCCCCCTCCACTCCCCTATCCCCTTCCACCCTCACTTCCACAACTAACAATCCTACCCAACCTCCCACACAAATCTCCCCTCATCTCACCAAAAATTTAACAAACTCAAATCCACTACCACCACACTCAATCAATCCTAAAACACACCACATTCCATCCCAATCACTCCCAAACCTTACCATACCTTCTATCACCCACTCCAACCCTCATCAAAAAATCCATACCACCATACCCCACCACAACCTTATCAACCTTACACCTCCAAACAACCCAACACCCACTACATACATATCACTTACCATCCCCCACATCAAAAAAACAATCAAACACCTTCTACATACCATTACAATACTACTATTAAAATCAATTTCTTCACAAAAACTATCTTCCAAATCTTTCACACTCACATCCACCCAAAATATTCACACCTCCCCCTTATACAACTCCCCAACAACCCTACCAAAATTCCAAATACACCCCTCAAAATCATAACCACCTAACAAAAATCACTTAAAAAACAACAAACACTAACACCCACTCACCATCAACCACACCACTACACAACTCAAATTACAATAATCTCCACCCTACCCCCCTCTTTCTCCCCCCTAACCCACTCTTCTCTAAAAACACATCACTCCTCAAATACTATCTCCACCCACAATCCCCACAACCCTCTTAACCCTCCTCCACTCAATAAAAAACCCTCAACAATCTTCATCCTTACTTAATCCCCCAATATACCCACACTACCCTATACTCTCCCCCCCCTTACTTTCCTACAACCACTACCATCATATTCAAAACACCCACCTCTCAACCCTCAACTCCAAAATTCACACACATTCTCAACACCCCCACCACCATACTACCCCCCCCTATCCCCCCTCATCTCAACTCCCCTCCTTTAATCTCTTCACAATAAAATCACCATTTTCCTTCACCCACCCCCCCCTCCCTACCCCCCACCCCCTACTCCATCCCCTCTAATTCCTCCCTTAATAACCCCATCATAACCAAATCCTTAATCTCCTACCCATTAAAAATCACTTCTCTACCCCACTACACCCCCCACCACCCCATTACCTCACCTCAAATCCCCACACAACACCCAACACTACCCACCCCCACCCACCCTACCTCACTACAAACTCAAATAAACACTCTAAATATCCATTACCCCCCCCCAAAAACAATAATATTCCCCTCCCACTCCCCCCCCACCCCCACTAAAACCCCAAACACCCCCTCACTTAACCTATCAACCAACCCACCCCACACCCCTAACCAACACCCTATCCCTCCCCCTTCCCCTACTTACCAAAACATTCATTCCCAATAACACCCCCACCATAACACCAAACCTCATCATCCCCTCCCCCCCCCCCTTCCAGCACCACTTACCCCAACACACTCAATTACACACCCTACTTCTCTCCCCCCCCCAACCACCCACATCCCCCCACCCCCATCTAACACAACCCACCCATAACCCACTCTTCAAACCCCACACCCACACCCTCCCCCTACCAACCCTCATATTATTCCACACCACTAAATTTCCATCCCCACCCACCTACTTCACCCCCCTACACTCATTCACCTCACACACCCCATCTCCCCCACACCCCTCTCTCACCCCCACTTCCATCCACCCCCCCCCCCCCCCCATCCACCATTCAACAACCCTACTCCTCTTCCACTACTTACCCAAATCACATCACCAACCACCCACTTCACTCCCCCCCCCCCATTTCCTCCCTCAAAACAATCCCCCACTCCCCTCCCCCCCCAAAATTACCTAACAACCCTTTACACCCTCACACTCCCCTCTCACCCTAAATATCTATCCCATCCCTTACTCCAAATCCCCCCACCACCAACCACTCTCCCAAAATTACTAATCACCCCCAACCCCTCACAATTACTCCTCCTTACAAACCCTCTCTCCTACACACAACCTCCACCTACAATCCTCTTTCCCCCCCCCTTAAATCCTCATCAATCCAATCATCATATCAAAAAAATCAAAACTCCACACCCATACTACCCATTTCCCTTTCATACTAATCACACCCCCACTACCCTCCACCTACCCACCCACCCCCACCACCCTACCTCCCCATTCTATAACCCTTCCATACCACACCTCTCATTCTTCCATTCACCTACCCCCCCCTCCCTCTATCTTCACCACCTATTCTCCACCCCATACCTACCTCCTCCATCAAAAACACACTCTTTAAACATATCCCTCATACCCCTACACCCTTACACCAGCCTCACAATTATCACTAACCCACACTTATACTTATCCCAAATCACACACCTACCCCTTCTCTACCCTCAATCAAATCATCACCACATCACCCCCCCATTACCACCATACATCCATATCCCATCCCCCCTTATCACCAACTTAATCCTATCCCCTATCAATTAACCTCCCCCTTATAACCTATCCCCTAATTCCCCCCTTACTCCCATTCTCCACACCCACACTCACTTTAACCAAAATCCATCCCCTACCACACTACCAACCCACCCACCCTTTATACATACCCACCCCCCCACTTCTTTAAAATTCAACTCTCATCCCACTCCCCCTCCTTCAACACCTTACATTCTCCTTACCCTCTCCCACAACCTCAACAAATACCACCCACGATCTAAACTACACAACCCACCCCAACCCACTCCCAAACACCCCACTTCACAACATAAACTACACAACCCCCACAATCACCAAACACATCAAAAAAAAAACCTAATAATCATAATTCTACTCTCACCCCTTTTAATATTACCACCATCACCTAAACACCACACAACTTACCCCCTAAACACCATATACACTACCTTTTAATCCATTCCCACACCCACCCCCACAAAACTCCTTCCATTACCCAAACCAATATCCAACCTACCATCCCCACTCAAACACTCCTCTATAAATCACAACACACATACCCCCACCCCCCCCAATCACCCCTCCCCCCAAAACAACATCACTACACCAACAACCACAACCCCCCCTAATCCCCCCAATCACCACACCCCAAAACTAACAAACCTAACTCACCCTCCCCCATACCCCTCACTACCCCCCAAACACCCCCCTACCCCAACCCTCTACACTTCATTCTAACCACCCCCCTATCACCTATACCCCCAAAATTCACACATCACCCCCCCCCCATCACCCCCACCTCAACCATAAAAATCTAACTACACCCACCCCTATATCCCCAAAACAATCCACACCACTCTCATCTCAACCTTACAACCACATAATTTCCTAAACCACCTACACCATATCAACCCCCCTTCACCCCTACACAAACCTCCAAAAACATATCCAATCATCTAACTACCCCCCACCCTCTCTTATTAATCCAACACCTACCTACCTTTATCCACAAACCCCACAAACCTACTCAACAATACCCATTACCAAACCCTCATATATCAAACACACATCACAAACCTTAAAAAACCCACCCATTCATCTTAACCCAAAATTCACCAACCCCATCCCCCCCCTCCCACACCACCCACCCACCAACCCTCAAATTAACTCTACCTAACAATTCAATAATCCACATCATCTCTCCTCTAATCCACCAAATACACCCCCCCCCCCATTTACAACACATCCACTACCACCCCCCCCATCAACAACTCAACCATAAACACATTTCCCCAATCACTACTCCCCCCTCCAAACAAACTACCATACTCCTATTACTTCCCCAAAACCACCCTCACCCCCCCCAAATACCTATCCCAACCCCACACCCACAACAACCCCCCCCCCTTACAATTATCCAATCTCTCAATACATCATTTACATCCCCAACAATTCCAACACACCCATAAACCCACCCCATCTCATCCAACACACACACCTAACATTCCACAAATACAATAACATCTTCTACAAATCTCTCCACATATTCCATTATCCCACCACCCACCAAACTACCACCCAACTCTTCACTAACACATAAAATCACCTCCTATTCCAATCATTCCCCCTTCACCCCCCAACCCTTACTTCCCATAAAAATCCACACAACTTTAACAATCACACTACCCACCTACACATTCCTCACAATCCTCACCTTACAACACAAAATAACACTACCCACCAAATTCCACTATCACACCCAATATACAAAACTCAACATAAACTCCAAAAATACCACCTCAAACAACCCTACAACAAATCACTAACCTCCACTCCCCCACCATAATCAATCCCCATATCACATTACTCCAAAAATCCCCTCCCCACCAACCCTACCCAACAATACCTAACCACCCCTCCCTCTCACATATAAACCCCTATAACCTCCAAATACTCCAATTCCTCATACCACTACCTTCACATTTCACCAAACATACCACAATACTATCCCCCCACCATCCCCTCCTCCCATCCCCAATATCCCTAACTCCTCCCCACAACACCCCACCATCCCCACCCAACATACCAACCCACCCCACTCACAATCACAACCAAATCCACTCACTTTACCAAATACCCCCCTCCCTAAAATCACCAAAACCACAAATACAATCAACACCCCAACTCCAAACATCTTCCCCCCTATCACACCAACCCCCCCCCCATCCCACCCCAATCTCCCCCCCCCAAACAAACCACCCCATTAATCACAACTAAATAATAACTAACACAATAAATAATACAACACCCACTCCAACACCCCCCCCCCTTACACTACCCCAAACACTAATCCTACCATACATCCCCACAAACACTTACCCTCATCCTCAAAACCCCATCACCACACTACCCCCTTACACCTTCCAAAAACATCCAATAACCATCACCCCCCCTACCCCCATCAATCACCACCAAAACCCCCAAACTTATCCAACTCCACACTACCATAATCCCCCTCCTCAAAACACCTCCCAACCCCACAACACCCTCACCCCCCCAACTAAATAACCCAAACCACAAAACCTACACAAACAACTCCCACCCCTAACTCCCACACCCCCCAACAACAAACCTCACCATAAAATAACCAAACAACTCCCACTCCCCACTCACACTCACAACTCAACCACTCCATCAACAAACACCCCACCCCCACCCCCCACACCCCCTTCTCTAACATCCCATCCTCACAAAACTCCCCCCTCCCCCAACATACTCATACCCTTCCCAATTTAACTCTCCCCTCTATTCTTCTTTCAAACAACACCCCTAACACCCCCACACTCTCTCCCCTCCCCCCCCACCTACCCACTCTACCTCACCTCCAACACCTTCCACCCCCCCACATCATTACATACTCCTCCTACCATCACATTCTCATTACCACCCAATCACCTTACCAACACTTACTCTCATCATTATCCAACAACCAAACCCCCCTCTTCAAATCCTACTCATACAACCTCCTCCCTTATCTCCTTACCTACTCTCCTTTCTCATCCTCTTCATAACCCTCTACCTTCCACACAACTATCTACTCTACACCTCACCCACCCCCCCCCCTACACTCTTAAATACTCAACATCACATTCATCACTATCCTTCCCACCCTCCACATCTTAACCAAACAACCTTATTACCTTATCTCATATTTAAATCATCCTCACCCCCACTTCTCCAATCACCTCATTTTACCCTCCCCCTCAAACAAATAAACTCTCAAATACCATTTCCCTCCTCAAACAACTCTCACCAAACTCCTACCCATCATACCACCATCCTCCTCACCCCACCTCTCTCCAAACAAAACCTTTAACACCACATTAATCCACCCCCCTACATTCACATCCCACATCCCCCACAATTAACAAATCCTTCCCACATCCATTACCAAATCCTCCCCTAACTCCTCAAATTTCTACCCTCAACTCCACCTAATCACTTACTCTCCACCCTCCTCCCTATCAACCTTATCATTTCCAACTCTTACCATCCAAATTACCCCATCTATACCTTAAATAATCCCTCTCATTTACTCACTAAAACCACCTTACCACTCACCCCCCCTTCACAACCCACTACTAAAAATCAAAAACACCATCTATCACACTAAACCAAAAAAAATAAACACCCTCACCACATCCCTAACCCCTTTACCAAAATACTATAACCCCCCTTCCAACCCACACCACACCAAACAAACAACCACCAACACAAAAATTTACCTACATACTCCAAACCTCCCCAACCCAAATCACTACCCTACCCTATTATCCACAAACTTCTACCTAAACCCCACTTCACTCCCCACCAAATAAAAATCCAACCTCCACCAATCCCCAAACCTATACACAAAATATTCAAAAAAATTCAATCAACCACAATATCCCCCAATCCATACAAATCACTACAATCAACTCCCACCACCTACACCACACACTAACCCACTACCACCAACACCAAATACAAACAACTACAAAACATCAACCCCCTACCACTTAATTACAATCACAAACCCCCCTCACCCCAACAACCCTATAACCACCAAACACCTACCCCTACCCCCAACCCCACCTAATACCACTATAAACCCATAACCACTCAACATACCCTCACTACCCACCATCCACAACTTAAACTACCTACAACTCTAAAAAACTCCCATACCACTTTTCACCTACCACAACCCACCACCCCCATACACCCACCTACATACCCCACCACCTAATCACTACACCCAACCCAAAATCAAACTATACCAACCCCTCAAAACTCACACCTACAAATCCCCCTACCACCCAAAAAACTCCCACACCTCCAACTACCCCACTATCAACATTATACCTAACTCAACCTTATACCCACCCCCCCATCTAACAACCTCATAAACATAACTCAAATCCCCCACCCTCAATACACCCCCATCCCACTTCAAAATCTCTAAATCAAACCACAACACCCCTACACCTACCCACAAAATCAAACCCAACCATCACCCAATAAAATACACTCCCAAATCAACACCCTACATTTAACAAAATCCTAACTCCCACCTCAACAAAACTTATCTTCCTATAAACTTCCCCATACCCTACTAATAACACCAACCAACTCCCCACAACAAACCCAATCAAATAACACTCACCATACCACCAACCCACCCCACACCCCCCACACCTCATCAAACAACAACAAACCCCTAAAAACTATCCCACCTAACCCACACAAAATCCCAACCACAACCAACACAAAACACAACCCCCACTCACCAAAAACCAACAACCACCCCCCCACCAAAACCACCCAACCCAACCAACCCCACCAAACCCACAACAACACACCCACAACACCCACATAAACCAAAACACACTCCACCAACCCCACACCCACACAACCACCAAAACAACAAACACACCAACCCCCCAAACAACAACAAATACCAACCACTCAAAACACATCAACCCTAACCCCCCACACAACCCTCAAAACCACTCCAAACATACCACCCTAAAATCCAACTACACCCCTTCAACCACTACACAAACCCAACATCTACCAAACCAAAAAACTCCAATCAACCCACTAACACCCAACCACCACCTACCCCCCCCCCAAACTACCACACTAACAACCACCCCACCAACCACACCCCCAACCCCCCCCCCAACCAACCAACAACAACCACCCCCCCCAACACCTCACCACACAACCAAACCCCCCCAACTACCCTATCAAACCACATCCACACACCCACTAAACTAAAACCCATACAAACCCCAACATACTAAACCAAATTACCTCACAACAAACTTCCATCAACCCACAACAATACAACAAACCAACTACCTACAACCCACAACTCCACACACCACCAAACCACTCCCCACCCCCACCCCTCCACCACAACCACCAAAACACTTCCCCCACCACTCCACCCACCACTTATCACACCACTACCACCACAATCCCATTCCCATCCACCACACCTCACCTTAATAAAACAAACCCTAACCCACCCCACACTTACAACACTTCCCCAACCCCCCCCCCCCCCACATCAATACAATCCACCCACCTTCCCCATCCAAAAAAACCAATTTACCATATAAACACATCATCAACCCCCCTAACCACCTACCACCACTTAAATCCCTTACACATACCCATAATATCCACAATCCCCCCCAATAAATCTACCCCACCCAACCCATTCATCATCACACACCACACACCCCAACCCCCTACTCAACTCCACAACACACCTACCACCTCCTACATATCACTAACCCATCTTCAATCCCCCACCCATTTCTTACCACTTCAACACCCACTCCAACCCATTAATTCCAACCAACCCATACACCACACTCCCCAACACAAACAACACATATCTATCCCAACCCCACCCACCTAAAACCAACCTAAAACCCCACCCCACCCATCACAAACCCCACCACACAACCACCCATCCACCACACATATCCACCTCTCCCCATACAACTCCCTCCACTACCTCCACCACCTTAACATCACTACTACTAACTCAAATAACACTCAACCTCAAAACTACCTCCTCCCCCCCCCTAACCCACCCCACTCCCCCCCTCCAAATCACCAATACCCTCCCCTACAAAAAACCCACCCCCCAACCACACCATTCCAATCCTCCTATCCCTCACTCACCCTTCTACCATATTCAACTCCACCACTCACACATCATCTCTTATAACAATCAATATAACACACACCAATCCCTACACTACCTAATCCCCCCCTACACACCCTCACCAAATTCACTCAACTTCAATCAATAATCATTATCACTCAAAAACTTCATCCCTACTACCACCAATCTCTCACCCCTATTTATATACCCAAAATCCTCCAAATTTCCAAACCACTTTACCTATTTTATCAATCTTTACATTAAACAAATCTATCCCTAATCTCAACACTCCCATCCTTACTTTACACCTTACCACCCCCCCTCTACCCACCACTTCTTTAAATTTAATCATAAAACTTTACAAATATAAAATTCTATCAACACATACACAAACACCCCCATAATCCTTAATCACCCTCATCATAACAATAACCTCACACCCCACTACCAATCCCTCCTCTTAACAACTATACCCTACCATATCTTACCTCAAACCATTACACTCACCAATCCTCCTCATCTACATACACCAAAAATTCACCCTACCAATATCATAACCCCACCCAAACAACTAAACCTATCACACCACACAAAATCCCCCCCCAACAAAAAACTCCACCATTAAACCACCATCAAACAACCCACCTAACACCTAACACTACCCCCACCCCACACACACCCCCAACCTTTAACCCACATTCACACACACACCACCCACCCCCCAACACCTACTCTCAACAACCTAATCATTACAATCCCAACCACTCCTACATACCACAAATTCTATATTCATCATACCTCAACCACCCACCCTAATTCTACCACCATACCCTATTACTACATAAAACTCCCATCACCACCCTCAAACAACACACTCACACCACAACTAAATACCTCCAATAAACATAACCCCTCTCAAAACACACCTCTCATACCCAAACCTACAACCCACCCCCCTCAATCTCCCAACCCACCCACAAACCACCCACCCCCCCCCACATCCACAACCCCCACCACACCCACCAAACCCCTAATACATAACCACCACTTAACACTAACCAACTACCATCTAAACCCACTACCACCCCCTCACTCAATCAACCTCCACATCCACACCTAACCCCCACACCTAATCTTCAATCCTCTATCACACAAACATCATCCCCACACACAACACATCACATTATATATAATCCCATTTCCCCCAACCATCCCCCCCCCTCCCTTAACCAACAAACTCACCCCCCATCACCTAACTCACACCCACCCATACCTCATCCATTCCCCTCACCCACACAACACTCCCACCAACATCCCCCCATCCCAAACTCCCCACCACCCATAACACACCAACCTCAACAATCCCATCCTCCACCACCCAAAACTCAAACCACACCCATCACCTTCACCCCCACCATCACTCACAATCACAAACACCACACCTACCACAATCCACAACAACACACCCAACCAACACTCCCCCCATCACCAACCACCAACCCTATAACAAATCCCCCACCACCCTACTCACTCTACAACCCACCACCACACCAAATCACCACCCCCACAAACCAACTCCCTCACCCACCCCATCCAAAACACCACAAACCTAATCACCCCACACCACACAACTCTCCATATCAACACAACAACCACACCACCACAACCCCTCACCCCTCAAACCACACCAACACCCCCACCCCACAACACACACCCAAACAACCCACATATCCCAACCCACACAATAACCAAACCCTCCCCCTATCACCACCACCTAACCACCCCTACCAAACATACACACCAACACCCCCACCAATACCAACACCCAAACCCCCAACACAAAAACACACCTATCCAACACCCTCCACCATAAAACCAAACACACCACCACCATCACCCACACACCCTACACCCCCCAACAAACCCACATACCCCCCCATAACCTATACCATCCCCCCTAATCACCCAATAACCAAAACACCTCAATACACATACCTACCCCCCTACTCCCACAAAAACCAAACTAACCACAAACTACCCACCCCACCTCACTACCCACCACAACCTCACCACACCACTCCCCAAACACCAAAACCACCCCCCCCCCAAACCCCCACCCACCACCCACCCCCCCAACCCACACCCACCCACCCACAAACCAACACCCCCCAACCAACCCCACAAACCCCACCCCCCACACCCCCACCACCCACCCCACAACCCCACCACCCCCCCCACCCCCCCACACCACACCCCACCCAACACCCAACACCCACACCACCAACCACCCCCACAACCACAACCCAACACCAAACCACCCCCCCCCCCACAACCACCCACCACAACCACCCCACACCACCCAACAACCCACACACCCCAACCCACCCCACACCCACCACACCAACAACCCCACCCACCACACAACCCCACACCCACCACACCCCCCACCACCCCACAAACACCCAACCACCCAACCAAACCCCCCCCACCAACCACACCCAAACCACTCACCACCAAACCACCACACACAACACCACCCCACCAACCCACACCAACCCCACACCACCCAAAACCACAAACCCAACCACCCACACACCACAACCCCCAACCCCCACCCCAACCAACCCCACACAACACACAACCCACCACCACACCACAACACCCCCCAACCACCCCAACCACCAACAACCACCCACAACCCAAAACACACCACCCCCTCACAACAACCCCACTCCACAACCCACCCCATACTCACACACAACCAACCCATCCCACCACCACAACCACCCACCAAACCCCCCCACCCCACTACCAACACCCCACTACCCCCAACACACCCCACCCCCCACCCCACACCCCACCACAACAACCCCCCCACACCCCCCCTCCCCACCACTCCCACACACCCAAAACCACCCCACCCCAACCCCACCAACACCCCACCCCCAACCACCCCCCCCACCACCAAACCCACCCCACCACCAAAACCCACCAACCAACCACCAACCCCACCAAACCCAACCCAAACAACTCATCAACACCAACACCACAAAACACAACCTACCCCAACACATCACCAAACCCCCACACCACCCACCCCAACACCCATAAACCCACATCTACACCCAACTCAAACAACTCATAATCACACAACCAAACAACATCACCTAACCCAACAACTTCCACCACAATCACATCACAAAATCACACCAAAACCACCAACCACCCAACCCATAAAAAACCCCAACACCCATCTTCCACACACCCCCCCCACCCCACCCCCAACCCACTCACCAATTCACATACAAATCCAACACATCCTACAAAAATAACACTCCCAAACCAAACACACACAAAACCCACCCCCCACACAACCCCCACAAACACCACACCCAACACCACCACCCAACTCACAAAACCCAACCAACCCATAATCACTACTATACCCTACACATCATCAAACCCAATTATAACAATACAATCCTCTCCATCTCACTATATCAACCCTCACCAAAATACTAACTCACAACCAACAACTCACCCTACCACTCAATATCACCCCCCAAAACATAAACTACACACCTCCCATTAATCTACCATTACTTTAACAACATACTCTCACATCCCCTCTATAACCCTCCTCCCCCTTACCTCTCATCCATCCTCCTATCCAAACTCCCCCTAAAATTATCCTCTCAATTCACTCATTACCTCCCTCATCCCTCACCTCCACACATCATTCTATCACCTAAAACACACTCTCTCCACACTCCCCTCCTAACCCACAACCCCCTTCCAATTTCTCAACACACATCACTACCAACACCTGCTCTTATCATCCCCCTCAACAAAATATTCAATATTAAACCTTCAAATCTCAACTCCCACATCTACTACATCTCCAAACCCCTCCCCCCTCCTCCAACATAACTTTATCTACCCCACCAACCATTATACCCCTCACAACATCTACACACTCCCTTACATCTATACAATCCATCTACACATCCCCTTCCTCCTCCCTAATCCACCATACTAACAATCCTTATCAATTATCTTATTAATATCTAACAAACATTATCAACTAAAACATCAAAACCACCAACTACCTTACTCAACCTTCCCCTCACCACCCAAACCCCAATCACCCACCACCCCAAACCCCCCAACCTTCCCTCACCCTCATCCAACAATCCACCCCCAATCCCCAACTTCTCACAATCCCCTTATCAAAAACACACCCTCAAACCCCCACAAATCCTTATCTCCATTACCCATTCCTCTAATATCCACCTAAAACTACAACACATCCAAACCCCACAAACTCATAAAAAAAACCATCTAATCCCCCAACACCCCAATCAACCACACCACCACAACATCCAACACTAACAACAACCCAACCCCAAACAAATACATACCCACACACCCCCAACACCACCAACCAACACCAACACCCACCCCACCACACAAATCACCACACCACCCCCAACCAACCCAACACCCCACAAACCCTCACAAAAACCCACAACCCCACACACCCCAACATACACCCCCCACCACCCCCACAACCACCCAAACACATCCCACCCACATAAACCAACCACCAAACCACTAACACAAACACACCACACCCCACAAAACCCCCAACCACCACCAACACACACCCACCCACCCCCCCAAACAACCCAACACACCAACCCCAACCACCCCACAACACACCCCACACCCCCCAACCACCCAACAACAACCCCCCCAACCACCCAAACAACACCCCCACCCCACCACACCCCCCAACAACAACCCCACACAACCCCCACCACCAACCCACCCAACCCCCCACCCCACCCACACCAACACACCACCACCCCACACCCAACCCACACCCCCAAACCAACACCCCACACCCCACCAACCAACTCCCTCACCCACCCCAAACCAACCCCCAAACACCACCAACACCCAACCCACCTCCCCCCACCAACACCCAAAAACACCAACTAACCCAAACCCACACAACACTCCCCCCCCACAACAACCCAACAAACCACATCCCTACTCAACCACCCACCATCTAAAACCAACCAAAAACTCACAATCCCCCCATACCACCCAACACACCCCCACCCACTCCCCAATCAAACCCACCCCCTAACCATCCACAACACACCCCCCCAAACCCAACACCCATAAAATCACCACACACCACAACCCCCCAAACATACCAACCCCACATCCTCCAATACCCCCCACAACACCAACCACCACCAACCAATCAACACCAACCACATCAAACCCCCACCCCACCCACCACCAACTACAACCTACCCCAAACTACACCCAACTCATCTTCATTCAAACCCAACCACCCCATACACCCCTCCATACTACAACACCCACCACAAACCACCACAACCCCATCACCCCAACCCCCAACACTCAAATCATCAAACCAACTTCATCAACTCTCATACACCATCATCCACCACCACACCTCTCCCCTATCCTACAATCACCTCACAACCTAATCCTCCCCCACACCCTCTCCAACTACCTTACTCACAAAACTATCTTATCAATCTCCAACCCCCCCCCTAAAACCAACATTTAACACACTACCAAAACTCAAAATTACCCTCATACTACCCTTATCAATTCACACCCATAACCATACAACCCTATCCACATCCCCCCCTCACACTCATAACAACCTCCCACCAATCCCTAACAACAATTCCACTCTATCATAAATACCCCTATCCCCACAATCTCCCCCTAACACAAAACCACAACACCTACACTCCCCCCCCCCCCTATCCCACACACCCAACAACACCCCCCCCCCCCTTTCACAAACCACTCCCTAAAAAACATACAACCAACATCCCCCTCAACTCTCCCAAAACCCCCTCAATCCACCACAAACCCCCTACACTTACCCATTCACCATATCACTAAAAATACAATCCATTAATCATCTCTCCCTCAACAATACCATATCTCCCCCCAAAACCGAAACATCCCCCCCCCCTACCATTCACATAATTCCCACCCCCAAAAATTCAAAAAACACCCCATTAATTCCATTCTCCCCCCAACACCCCCCCAATCCCCACCCTACTTAACAATCAAACTAATCACAATTCCACATTCAAAACCCAACTTTACCCACCCTCAAATTCATCCCCACTACCACTCCCCCACCACAAATACTATCCCTAACCTCCCATCCTTAATACCACAACTTACCCCCACCATCAATAACCTATCCACCCTTTCACCCTCACATCAATAATCCAATACCCACACTCCACACACACTCTCCCCCTATCCCAACCAACACTTAACAAACTCAACTCACCTACACCACCCTCAATAATCTAAACACACCAATTCCTCCAATCACTCAAACTTACCTACTCTATCAACCACTCACCCCTACCCATCCAAAAAATCCCATACACCATCCACACCACTCACCTTAACAACCCTCACACTCCAACCCCCACACACTACATACAATCATTACCTTACCTCCCCACATCAAACAAACATCCAAATCACCTTCTACACTAACACTTACAATATACTTAATTAAACTCAATCTTTACAAAAACTATCTTCAATTTTCCACACTCACATCACCCCAACAATATTCACTCCCTTATCAAACTCATCAACCCCTACAAAAATTAAATACACCCTCAACTAATAACCCTCAACACCCTACAAAAATCACTTAAATCACAACAAACACTAACACCCACTCACCACCTAAACCAACCACTCCACCATCAAATTACAATAATCTCCCAACCCTACCCCCCTCTCTTCTAACCCAACTCTCTCTAAAAACACAAACTACCTAAATCCTATCTCCCACCACAACCATCCCCCACCAACCTTTACACCTCCTCCACTCAACTAAAAAAACCCTCAACAACTCTTCATCCTTAAATTAATCCCACAATCATACCCCCCCCTACCCATACTCACCCCCTTAATCATTCCTTTACAACCACCTCACCATCCATCATTAAAACACCCCACTCTACACCCACAACTCCCTTCATTCCACTCCCACATTTCTACCACCCCCACACTCCTAACCACTCATCTAATCCCTCAAACTCCCCTCCCATTTACTATCTCTACACAATCCCAAAACTCCCATTTTCTACTTCAACCACCCCCCTCCATAACCCCCCACCCCCCTACTCCATCCCATTAAATTCCCTCCTTAATCACCCATCATAACCAAAATCCTAAATCTCCAACCCCATTAAAAACCTCACTTCTCTACCACCACTCAACCCCCCACCACCCTTTCCTCCCCACAATCTCCCCCTAACCAAAACTCAACCCAAACATACTCCACCTCCCACCCTCACCTCACGAAACCCCACTAAACACTAAATACCACCTTCCCCCAAACAATCCATCCATATTCACTCCCACTCTCATACCCCCAAAACTACTCAACTCAAACCACCAAACAAACCACCTAACACCCCTTATCCTCATCTACCTTACCAAAAATCATTCCATTCTACTCCCCCCTCCCAAACCATCATACTTCCCTTATCCACACCCCCCCTCTACCAATATCTAAACCTACTAATCCCACCACCATCCCCACCTCCCCACCCCAATAACCCAACCATACCCACCATAACCACCCCCACACACACCATACACCCCATCTTTCAAACCAATAACCTAACACCACACTACTCCACCCCCAATCTATAACTCACTACCCCAATTACCCCCAAAAACTCTCACTTCATACACTCCCACCCCTCACCCTAAACCACCCCACTCTCTACTCAACCCCCCAATCACATCACCACCCATCATCCACCCTTTTCCTCTCAAAACACTACCCTCACTCCCCAAATTACTATACCTTACCACCACCTCCACACCCCAATCTCCAACCATCCATCACCACCAACCACTCTCAAAATTACTACCACAACCCCCAAAACCTCCTTCTTAAAACCACCCTAACACACCCCACATTTTTATCCCCTTAAATCCTTAATCAAATCACATACATACTAAAAATCAAACCACACCCACAACCCCACCTCTATCAATCCCCAACCACATACCCCACCCACCCATCCTACCCCCATCTCTTCTACCTCCATCCCCACATCCATAATATCACCTACCCCCCAACTCATCTCCCACACTAATCCACCCCATATACCTCTCCCTCAAACAAACCATCTTTAAACAATCCACACCCCCCAAACCCCTCACACCCACCAACATATCCACACCCACCTTAAAACTCCAAACCCCACACAACCCCCACCCCCCCAACTCAACCCACACCACACCAACCCCACCAACCACCCACAAACCACACACACCCACACACCCAAACCAAACAACAACCCACACAACCCACAACCACCCACCCCCCACCCAAACACCAACCAACCACCCCACAACCCCACCCCAACACACCCCACCACAAACACCAACACACCCACCACCAAACCCACACCCACAAAACCCCACACCAACCCACAACCACAACCACCACCCACCACACCCACCAACACCAACACCACAACAACACCACCAACAACACACCAAAACCACCCAACCACACCAACACCCCCACCAAACAACCCCAACAACAACCCCCCACCCCAACCACCCACCCCCAAACCACCAACACCACAACCACAACCCAACAACACACCAAACCCCACCAACCCACCCACACACCAAACACCACCACCCCACCACCAACCCCACCCCCACCCACCCCACACCAACACACCACAACCACCCCCCCACCACACCCAAACCACCACAACCACAAACACCCCACACCCACAACAACACCAAACACCCCCAACCACCCACACCAAACCCAAAACAACACCCCACCACCAACCCAACACCCAACACCAACCACCACACACCAACACCACACCAAATCCAACCACACTCAAAACAACACCCACAACACCCCCAATAAAAAACCATCCACACACACAAAACACACACAAACCCACAAACAACAAAAATACAAAAAACCACCAACCAACCCACACTCTACCAACACCCACCACACACACAACACACACTCACCAAACTTCAAAACCCCACCACACACAAATAAACCAACCCACACCCAACCCACCCCATCCACCACCCACCCCCATAACAACCACCTCAATCACCCTTCATCCCTACACAACTCCCAATACCACTCTACAACAAACCACATCCACACCAAAACAATAAATTATCATCCAATCAACATACTCCAAAACACCTAATCTTACTCCCTATTACTCAACCACTCACCTAATAATCTTCACCCACCAAACATCTAATTATAATTTCAAACATCATTTACATCATCATCTCCATATCTATATATTATACAAACCACCCTAACATTCCAAATATACTAACACTATACAATCTACTACTATCTCCATCATTACACTAATCTAAAACTCTTCCCTACTATAACAACCTCCTATTCACTACTCCTCCCACCCAACCCTACTCCATTTATTCACACAACCTCACAATTCAAACTACCCTACACATCCTTACAACCTACTATTTCAAAACAAAACATCAACTCACAACAATTACCTTCACAACCCCTACTAAACAAATATCAACATTACCATACAAATCTCCTCACCAACCCTCACCAACAAATACCCTAACCCACTCCCTCCACAACATATTCAATCTATACCCACCAATACCATTCCTATACACTACCTTACCATTTCACCAAAATACCATCCTATTTATCCTCACTCCCATCCCACAAATATCACTCCTCACCAACCATCCTCCTACAATACAACCTCAAATACACCACAATCTACTTTACCAAATTCAAAAAAACAAAAACCCAAATAACATCTACAAAAACTACAACTTCCCCATAATCAAACCAACCCCCACCCACCAACTCCCTTAAACCACAAAATCACACACTAAATAACATAACCCCAAATAACAAACACACCACACCCCCCAATCATACCAAACAATACCCACACACAAACCAATCTAACACACACTACAACAACAACCACCCACAACTAACCCCAACATTAAATCTTTAAACACACCCCACCTCACACCATCAAACAACCATCATCCACAACATATACACTAAACATCACATATTCCTCCAAAAACCCCACAACCACCTATAACCCCCCTCAACTCAAAACCTAACACCCACAAAACCTCACAAACAAATCAACCCCTCAATCCCACAACCCCCAAAACAAACCCTACATAAAATAACAAACAAACCTTCCCCACTCACCATCACCTACAACTCCACCATCAATCACACAAACCCACACCCCACCACCCCCACACACCCCCTTCTCTAACATCCCATCCCTCAAAAACTCCCCCCTCCCCACACAACTCACTAACCTCCCAATTCAACTCTCCACTCCATTCATCTTTAACACACACCACCCACCCCCCACTTTCTCCCCCCCTACCACTCTACCTCACTCAACACCCTACCACCCCCCACATCATTACCAAACTCTACTCCATCACATTCTCCATTAACAACCAATCACCTTACCACACTTACTCTCATCATTATACACAACAAACCCCCTCTTAATCTATCTACACCCCTTCCTTATCTCTTACCCTTACTCTCCCATTTCCCCTCATCCTTTATCACCCTCTACCCTTCAACATATCTACTCTACACCTACCCCCCCCTACATCTTAAATACTCACCATAATTATCACTATTCCCCACCTCCACAATCTACACAAACAATTATTACTTACTCATATTTAAATATCCTCACCCCCACTTTCATATACCTATTTTACCTCCCCTCAAAAAATACAACTCTCAAATACCATTTCCCTCTCAAACAACTCTACAAACTCCCTAATCACTACCCATCCTCTCACCCCCACCTCTCTCCAAAAAAACCCTTTACACCCCATTAACTAACCCTACATACCACCTCCCATCCCCCCCAATTAACAAATCATCAATCATTAACAAATCTCCCCCAACCCTCAATATTATCCCTCAACACCCCCACCTACCACTCACTTACTCCTCACCCCTCCTCCCTATCACAATTATCATTTCAACTCTTACCATCAATTACACCCATTATACATCACTATCCCTCTATTTACTCAATAAAACACCTTACACTCACCCCCCTTCCACAACCACTATAAAAAATCACAAAACACCATCTATCACACTAAACCAAAAAAATAAAACACCTACACAATCCCTACCTTTAACCCAATACCTTAACCCCCTTCCCCCCCACACCACACCAAACAAAAACCAACCCAACACAAAAATTTACTAATACAACCCCACCAAATCATACCCACCTATAATACCAAAACTACTACTCAAACCCCACTTACACCACAAAAAAAACCCAACTCCAAATCCCACAACCACACCAATCTTAAAAAACAAACAATCCAACACAATAACCCACTATCCAATCATACCCAACTCCACCAAACCCCAACATCAACCCCAACCCCACAAATACAAACAAATAACCAAACCCACCCCTACCACAATACAATCAACACACCCTCACCCAACCCACAACCCACAAACACACCCCACCCACCAAAATCACACAAACACATAAACAAACAATAACAACCACCAACCCACATAAATCCCCCTACCACACTACACCAAAAATCACATACCCAAACACACAAACACCACACACCATCCCATTACTCCACCACCAAACCACTACACAACAAAAAAATTATCACCACAAACAAACCACTACATAATAATATCCATACACCCTAAAACAATTCAAACCCACACCCAAAACCCTCAAACATTCTACCAACACAAAAATCATACCACCCCCATTAAACAACACTCAAAAATAACTCATCAATCCCCCACCCTCAATTAACCCCATCCCCAACTTAAATCAAAAATAAACCACACCTACCAACACAACATAACCCACAATCCCAATCAAAAATTCCTAACTAACCCAACATATAAACACCACTAACTCCACTTAAAAACAATCTCTAACACAACCCTCCCCTTTACTAAATAACCAACCACCAACACCCAACACAAAACAAAATAAACATCACACCATAACCAAACCACCTACTCAACCCCCCCCACTTCAATCAAACCAAACAAACCTCAACAACATATCCCTCTCACCTCTAAACAAAATCCACAACCAAACAACAAAACAACCAACCCCCACTAAAACAATCAAACAAACACCCCACAACAAAAACACACCAACAAAACAACAAAACCAACACCCACACCAAAAACAACCCTATACAACTAAAAACCCACACACACACACACCAACCCACAACACCACACAACCCAACCACACACCCCAACCCAACACCCACCACCCACCAAACACAACACCCCACAACCCACAAACCACACCACACCACCACCAAACCCCACCCAACCCCACCCAACAAACCCACCCCACACACCCAACACAAAACCAACACCCAACCCACCAACACCACACAACCACCCACCCCCACCACCACACCACCACCCAAACCCAACCCCACCCCCCACAACACCAAACACCCCCACCCCCACCACACCCACAAACCACACTAACCACAAACCACAACCACCCAACACACCCACACCAACAACCCAAACCCACCCCCCAAACCAAACCCACCAAACAACCACCCCCCCAACAAACACCCAACACCCAACAACCAAACCCCCAAACCCCAACCCACCCCAACCCACAACCCACAAAAAACCCCACCAACAACACCCCCCCACCACACACCCAAACACCACCCACCACACCCCAACCCCCACACACCAACCCCCACAACACCCCACCCCCACACCCCACCAACAAACCAAACACCCTACACCACCCAACAAAACCCCACCACAACCCCACCACCACACCCCACCCCACACACAACAACACAACCAACCCACACAACCAACAACCACACACCCAAACTACACCCAACCACACACCCACCACAATACCCCCACCAAACACCCACACAAATAAACCAAACACCTCAACCTCCCCTCAATAACAAAATCCTAAACATATTAATCCACCACCAAAAACAAACCACAACCCCCCCCAACACACAACAAACAAAAATCCAACATAACTAAAACCCCAACCCAACAAACCAACATTCAACTTACCACCCAAACAAAAAAACTACCTTCCACAAACCTACCACCCACCCAAACCCCTAAAACCCTTATACATCAATATTTCACCTTTCCCCATATCCCAATCCATCCTACCCAAAACACCAAAACACTAAATCACAACCAACCACCCACACAACATCAAATATCCCACCCCCCCCTAACCCATCCACCCAACACAACCCAACCAACCAACCACCCACCACCCCAACACATCTCCTATCCCTCCATCCCAATACCCCACAACCACACCCCACCACACTCACAAATACAATAACTCTACACAACACAAACTCCCATCCTCCACCCCCCTACAATACCAAATCATCACTCTACTCATAATACATTATACATCAAAAACTTAATCCTATACCCCCTAAATATTTATACACTATTTCATTTACCCAAAAAACTCCCAAATTCAAACCTTTATCATTTATACTCTATTCCTTTCTAAAAATCTAATCCTATTCTACAACACACCATCTTACTTTAACACCTCTCCACCCCCCTTCCAACTCTCTTAAATTTAAATCTCAACTTTACAAATTAAATTCTATCAAATCATACAACACACCTCCATTTTTATCCACATCTCACCTATAAATAACACCCCCTCACAACTCCTATCTTCATTAACACATAATCACACTTACTCTTACCCCGAAACCCATTACCATACCTTTTCAAATTCCACATAACTACCCAAAACTTCAACCTAATCCACATATACCACCCAAAACAACTAAACCTATACACCACAATAATCCCCCCAAAAAAAAACCTTACATAAAACCCAACAAATACCCCTAACATCTAACTACCCCCCACACAAAAACCATACCCTTTAACACAAACACACACAACACCCCCACACCCTCCCTCTCCACACCGCCCTATAATATCACCTCCCATACAATATTAAACATATTTTCTATATCCTATCTATCATCTCAAACCTACCTAAATTTAACAACTTACCCTTAAAAAACATAATCCTCAATACATTAAACTCAAACTAACTAATAAATCATACATAAAAAACCTATCCTACAAAACCTCTCATCCAATCACTCCTCCCTATATACAACCAACCCACAAACCCCCCCACCCACATCACATACCCCACCAACCCCACAAACTATATAAATAACCCACAATAACCACTAACCAACTATACCATATTAAACCCACCTCACACCCCAAACCCATCACCTCCACCTCACCACACCAAAACCTAATCAAATCATCTAAACCTCACAAATAACATAACCCACACCCCACAACCCATTAACAACTCCCCACAATCCCACCATCCCCCCCCAACTACACCCCCCCACCACACCCCCCACCCACCCACCCTCATCCAATCCCCACATATATACCTCAACCAAACACCACACCACACACATACCCTTCCCAACATTCCCCTCACTACAAAAACAACATAATCAAATTCCACAAATTTTCCACCTCAAAAAAAACCAACACAACACCTAAACCTACACTTAAACTCTACCACTATCATTACCAACCAAACATTACCTCCTCTCATCTATTTAAAACCTATTCCAAACCCATACTCTCTACTAAATCTCAACCACAACTACCCTATAATATATTCCTCAACAATTTCTAATCATTCTATCACCCAAACCCAATCTCCTTCCCCCCTCTACTCACAAAACCACTATACCCTAAACAATCAACCACCCTAAAAAAAATAATACCTTACAACAATCTCCTCATTATAAAAATATCAACAAAAAAACCAAATAATACAAACAAACATTCCCTATTATACTAACACCCACAAACCCCCCAAAATACACCACAATAACACCACTAATCAAATCCAAAATTAAATACTCCTCCCCTACACCCAAACACCAAAACACCATCTATCCAAATATCTTTATCACACAAATCATCTACACCAAACACCACAAACTCCTCAAACCCACAACCCACACCCAACCCAAACAACCCCACAACCACCCCACCACACCACACCCACAACACCACCCCACACAAACCCCAACAAAACCACCAAACCACCCACACAACCACACCACACACCCACACCACACCACCACCCCAACCCACCCACAAACACACACAACCAACACAAAACAAACACCCACCACCACACACCACCACACCCACAAACCACCCAACCCACCACCCCCACACAACACACCCACCCCACCAACCCCAACACAACAAACCCCAAACCCAACAACCCAACCCACACCCCCACCAACACCACACACACAACACAACCACAACCCAACCCCACCACACACAACACCACCAACACAAAACAACCACCAACCAACAACACAACCAAAAAACCCACCACAACAACCACACCAAACCCACAACCCACCACCACCCACACAACACACACAACACCCCACCAACCCCACACACCAACACAACAAAACCCACACCACCAACAACAAACAACACCAACCACACACACAACCCCACACCACCCACCAAAACCACCACCACCAAACACCCCACCAAACACCACAACACCAAACACAACACACCCACAACCAACACAACAAACCCACAACCACCACCCCAACCACCAAACAAACACCACAACCACCAAACACCCACAACCACCCACAACACCACCCAAACACACCCCAACCCACCCCCCACAACAACCACCACACAACCCACCCCACAACCACACACCCAAACAACACAACCCCCCAAACCCCACCACCAACACACCAACCACCAACAACCCACACAACCACAACCACACAACCCACACCCACACCAAAACCCACCCCACCCCACCACCAACCCACACAAACCACCAAACCACCACAACCCCACAACCCCCCCCAACACAACAACCCCCCACACCCAACACCACCACCAACACCCACACAAACCACCACAACACCACCCCACCCAACACCACCCCAAACAAACCCCCCACCAACAACACCACCACAAACACCAACCCCAAACCAACACCCAACCCAAAACCAACACCCCCCCAACCAAACACCCACCACAACCCCACAACCCACCACACAAACACCACAACCACCACAAACCCCCACACCAAACCACACCCCACCCCCAACAAAACCAACAACACCCCAAACACAACCCACCCCACCCCCAACAACAACCACACCCACCACAACAAACACACCAACCCCCAACCCAACCACCAAACACACCCACACAAACAACCAAAACACCACAAAACCACCAACAAACACCCCAACCAACCCCCTACTATAAATCTCAACATACAAACACCCTCACAATCCACAATCTACCTTATAACACTTAACTCACATCTCACCTAAACATACCACTTCATACTCAAACCACAACAAACTTCAATCCCAATCACACCACTCAAATACTAACCACCTCTATAACTCTTTCCCTATACTCTTACCACCACAAATTATTTTATCATCTTAATTCATCCATCTACTATCCAACTCCCTAACAATCATCTTCAATTTTCCCATTACTCCTCAATCCCCACACCTCACAACATCATCAACACTCAACAACCACTCCTACCTCCTCCTAACAAACCCCCTTCACAATTCCTCAACATACTATCAACACTCTATTATTCACAAAAATATTACATTAAACTCCAAATCTCAACTCCACATCAAAAACATCTCAAACCCTCCCCAAACATATTCTTCTACAAACTTATATCACCACTCTCAAACCTCTTCATCTATACAAACATCTACAATACCTTAATCACTACACTACCCAAATCACTTACCTTATTAACTACCTACACACAAACTATCACATAACACAACAAAAACACAATACCTACTCCACTACCCTACACCAACCACAATACCACAAACACCCAAACTTACCTACTCATCCAATCCACCCACTACCCCAACTTCTACAATCCCACACAAAACCACATAAACCACAAATCTATATCCCTACCTTTCCTCTACCTTTCCCCTAAAAATACAACACATCCATACCACACAACTCAAAAAAAAACCATCTAATCCACCATCCACACCACACACAAACCTCCAACACTCAAACACTAACCCTCTAAACCATACTACCTACATACACCCCAACCCCCCATACTTCCAACATCCCACCAACCAACCCCACCCACTAACAAACTAATCAAACTCCCCCAAATTCTACCCCCCCACCAAACACCCACAACCCATAAAACTTTAATACCCACAACTCATACTTACCCTCCCCCAACCCCAAAATCACCAAACACCACCAACAAAACACAACTCACAACACAACCACAAATCACAAAACACACTAACTACACCCACCCACACAAAACCCCACACCTACCCAAACCACACATCAAACACACACACCTCAAACATCTACCCCTAACCCCTCAAACACCACACCCCCAACCCAACTAACACAAACCCCCCACCAACCTAAAAAAACTCCTTCCACTATAACCCACCACACCCTACCTACAAATAAAAATCCAAATAAACAATTCCAAAACTCAACACCACCCCTCCAACCCCAATAAAAACCACTACTCCAATCCAAACAAACCCAAAACTCCACCCCTCCACAATCCCACCTCATATTTCATATCAAAACCAACCCCATATTCTCACATCCCTCAACCCTATACCACACCCTACTCCCACAAACTCAACCTAAATAATCACTACCAAACCACTCAACCCCAACTAACAAAAATACACCAAATACACAAACCACTAAACACCTCCCCCACAACCCCTTAACCAAAAATACCATCCTCTATCAACAACTACCCTTTCATACAAAAATACATAACAATACTCTAACTCCCCCATAAAACTAAAATACCCCACTACTACAACACCTAAATCTCAACTCACTCATCCCCTTACTACATCAAACCACCAACAAAAACTAACCATTACAACCACTCCCCCATCAACATCCACACCAACAACCTACTTATCCCCCATCCTCTCACTATCACACACTCATTACCAAACCACATATCTACTCCACCATCCAACCCCAACCCCCCATCATACCCACATCACCATAACAACAACCTACCACCCAATCACTCCCCTATCACCTAACACCCTTCAAACCTCCTACCTCCACTTCAACAAAAACCTACCCACACCCTACCCAACACTCTAATCTTCACCTTCACAACTCAAACAACAATATCACCACACCTCCTCCTATCCAAAATTCACAACCTATCTACCCCCCACTCCCAATACCTTATCCACATTTTCTATCACACATCAACCCCCCCCCTTCTTAACCCATAAAAACCCTAACTCCTCCCTCATTCCTTATCAATTACACCCCATCACCAATAAACCTACTCACATCCCCCTCACTCTTACACACTCCACCCAATCACTAACACAAATACTTAACCAACCCAATCCCCACAATCTCCAAACACAAACTCAACCATACACTCCCCCCCCATATCCACACACACCCACAACACCCACCCCCAACAAACCTATAAAAAAACAACAACACATCCCCTCACTTAAAACCCAAACTCCACAAAACCCCCACTTACCTTCACCTCTCAAAATAACATCATTAACAATCTAAAACATACCATATCCTCCCAAAACCAAAACCCTCCATCACTTACATTCACAAAATTATAAACCACATAATACACCCCAAAACACAATCCCCACCCATCTCATCACCAACACATCAAATCACTCACATCAAAACCCAACATACACCTATATTCATCCCACTCCCTCCCCACAACATATACCATTACTCCCACCCTAACTCAACCCAATTCCCATCATTATCTTTCCACTACTACACAATAACAATACCACACTCACACCACACTCTCCCCTATTACACAATCAAATCCTACACACACACACTCTAAACATCAATCACTCTAACACACCAACATTCAACACTATCAAAACTTACTTATCCCCATCACCTATCAACAAAATCCATACACCACACACAACCTTCATACACCTTACCACTCAAAACAAACTAAACATATACTTACCTCACATAAAAAAAAAAATAAACACTTTACATACATTAAATATACTAATTACAAATAATTTCTTACAAAAAAAACACACTAATCATTCATTCAACTCACATACCAAAATATTAACCCTTCATAACCCACCCCAACAAAAAAATAATCACCCCAAATCCATAACACCCAAAAAAATCCTTAAAAAAAACAACCCTAACCACACTACCAACAACAACCACTACAATCAAATTACAATAATTCACCTACCCCTACAAATACCCACTTCTAAAAAAAACAAACTACCACAAACTATACACCCCAACAATCCCACACAACCTTTAACCCCTTACTCAATAAAAAACCCTCACCCAAACTCAACCAAACCTACACAACCAACCCAATTCAACCCACCACCACAACAACCCCACAAAAACCCCTCCAATATTCAACACCAAACCCCACACCACCAAAATTACACCCAATTCCACACCCACCACCTACTACCATACCAAACACACAACCACCCACCAACAAAAAACACTATACAAACTCCCATTTTCATCCACACCCACCCATCCTCACCCCCCTAACACAAACAAACATAACAACCCCTAACCCCACACCCAACAACACTCCAACACACAAACACCACCCACACCCCCCCCCCCAACACTCACCCACCCACCCCACACAACCCCAACCACCCAAACACTCCATAAACACACCAACATATACAATCCCCAACCCCTAACTAAAAAAAACACACAAACCCCACCCACCAACCAAAACCCCATCAACCCACACCCCTCAACCTCACAACAAACAAAATTCAAACCATAAAACCACCTAACCCCCACTCAACACCCATACAACCACCACCCATCCTATCCACTTTCTAACAAACTTCTACCCACCACCCAATCAACAACAAAACCACACAACCACACATCAAACAAAACCCCAAACATCATCCACCCCACCCAAACACACAAAACTTATAATTAACAATTACCAAACCAATACTTAATACCACACCTATTACCCCCTCCAACTCACAAACATCACTTACCCAATATACCCCCAAACCTCTACCACACAAACCACCCCACCACACAAAACCACAACCCCCTACACCTAACACCACCCAAACACAACCCTCCCCAATCAACCCACCCCCACCACCCCCCCAACCAAAAACAACACCACCCAACAAACCAACAACCCAAACCCACCCCACCCCCAAACAAAAACACCCACCACACACACCACACCACCAACAAACACCCACAACCCCAACACCACACAACCCCAAACACCCCCCCCAACACAAAAACCAACAAAACCACACATCAAAACCAACACCACAAAAACACACCCAACACAACCCACCACCCCCCACCCACCTACCCCAACACACCCAACCACCCCAACCCCATATACCCCCAACCACCACACACAAACCAAAACCCCCATTACCACATACACACACAAAACCACCACCAACCTTCTCCCAACACCACCATTAACCCATTCCACAACCCAATCAAAAAAACCCCACAATAAAACCAACCACACCCTTAAATTAACCAAACCTACACTCACCAACCAACCACAAAACCTTCAAACAAACACCAACACTAACCTACAATAAATAACCCTAACAAACAACACCCAAACCAACACAACCAAATACATCCCACAACCACATCCACCCACCACACAAAACCAAAAACCCAAAACCCCAAATCAACAAACCACCCACAAACACAACACACACCCAACACCACCCCAACCCCACACCCAACCAATAATCCCAACCCCACACCACACCCCCCCATCACCCCTATTCACAACAACACCAACCCATCACCACAAACCCCAATTCAAAACCTACCCACCTAACACCACCACTCCCTTACTAACACCCACCCCACACCCAACACAAAAACCACTCCCACCATTAAAACCAACAACCCAACAACAACACACAAACCCACACCATCTACCAACACACCCCACCAACACACACACACACCACCATACCCAAACAACACACATCACCTATCACCAAAACCAAAACCCAACATAACCATAACCCAAACAAAATCCACTCCCCCAAACACCCAACCACCACACCCACAACAAACAAATACCACAACCAACAACCCTAACCCCACATAACACACACCACAAACAACCACACACCAACAACCACACCACACAACAACAAAACAAAAACACAAAAATACACCCACACACCCAATAAAAACACCCA
The DNA here is from genome assembly GCF_040371085.1 of Psychrobacter sp. AH5. Taxonomy (NCBI): domain Bacteria; kingdom Pseudomonadati; phylum Pseudomonadota; class Gammaproteobacteria; order Moraxellales; family Moraxellaceae; genus Psychrobacter; species Psychrobacter sp. AH5. Next base: position 79,841 of record NZ_JAMBMT010000006.1, on the reverse strand, counting down.
CAACCCCAAATAACCACACAACAACACACCCAAAACACCAAACAAAAACCCCTACCAAACACACCTACCAAATCACCCCCACAACAACCACCCCCACAACACACAACAACCAACAACAAACCCCCCAAACAACAAACCACACCACCACCACCAACACAAACCCCCAACCACAACCACCACACAAACCCCCCAACACACACCCACACAAAACCCACAACCCCCAACCACACCCCCCCACCAACCACACCAAAACACCAAACACCACACCAAAAACCACACACCACCACAACAACACACCAACACCCAACCCCCCAACCACCCACCACAACACAAACAACACACACACCCACCAACAACAAACCACCCCACAAAACCACAACACCAACCACACAACCAACCAACACACCCACAACAACCACCACCCACCAACACACCACAAACCAACACCACCACAACCCACAAACCACACACACAACCAACCAACACCCAACCCAAACCCCAAACCAAAACAACACCACCAACAATACCACCACCAAACCACCACCAACCCCCACCACACAAACCACCACACCCCACCAACCACCAACCACACACAAAACCCACCCCAACCACACCCACCAAAACCACACCACCACACACACCAAACACCACCCAAAACAAACCCCACCCAAACACCCAACCCACCAACACCACCCACAACCCCACAACCACCCCACCACAACCCAACACCACCAACCCCAACAAAACCCCCACACACAACAACCCACCCCCCACACCCCACACACCCACCCCCACCCAACCAACACACACCAAACCAAACCACACCAAAACAACCCCCCAACACACCCACACACACCACCACTAAAACAAACCACACCCACACCCACCCACACACCACACCCCCCCCCACCCACCAACCCCACCCACAACCCCCCACACACCCACCCCCCACCACAACCCCACCCCACACCAACACCACCCACACCCACCCCCCCACAACCCCCCACCCCCCCACCAACCCCACCACCACAACCACACAACCCACCACACCCCACACCCACCCCCCACCCACACACCCAACCCCCACCACCCCCACACCCCACCCACCCCCACCCCCCCACACCACCCCACCACAACCCCCCCCCCCCACCCACCACCCCACCCCACCACCCCCACACCCCCACCCCCCACACCACCCCCCCACAACCCACAACCCCACAACCCCCACCACAACCCACCACAACCCACCCACACCCAACACCCACCACCCCCCCCCCAACCACCCCACCACACCACCCCCCCAACCCCCCCACACACCAACAACACACCCAACACCCACCACACAACCCCAACAACACCAAACCAACACCCCCACTAAAACCTAACAACCCCCTCACACACACCACCACCACACCAACAAAACACACAACCAAACTACCCACCACCCCAACCTAACACCCACCCACCCCCACCACCCCAAACTACCAAACACCCACCACAACACACCATCCAACTAAACAAAAAACAAACCACAACCCACCAACACAAAAAACAAAAACCCCAACACCAAACAACACACAACCCAATCAAACCACAACACCAACCACCCCCACAACCACCCAACCAACACACCAACCACCACCAACCACAACACCCCTACATCCACCACATTCCACCCCCAAACACACCATCACCCACCAACCACCACACAACCCAAACCAAAACCAAACACCAAAACAAACAACCACACCACACACCAAAACACCAAACACCCACCAAAACACCAACCCAAACCCCACCCAACACCACCACCCCACACCACCCAACCACCACAACCAACCAACACCCCCCACAACCACACCACACAACAAAAACCACCACTCCCACACCAACCCCACCCCCCAACAAACCCCCACCAACCCCCACCCACAAACCCCCCCAAAACCACAACAACACCCAACACTCACCAACAACCCCACCCAAAACAACACCACCACACCACCCCACACCACCCCCACACCACCCAACCCCAACAAAACCCAAAAAATAAAAACCAACTAACAACCAACACCACCACAAACCACACAAACATCACCACCCACCAACACACACCCACTAACCCCAACAACAACACAAAACAACAAAAAAACCCCAACCCACCATCAAAAAAACACACAAAAACCCCTCCCAACTCAACCCAATAAACACAAAACCACCTAACCAAACTCAACCCACAAACACACACCACCACCAACAACATCACCTAAACTACAACTCCACCAACACACCCAACCAAAACCTACACACAACTCAACAACACAACACACCTACCACAACCACACCACCACACACCCCAAACAAACCCACCCACAACCCCCCCACACACCCCCACAAACCACCACACACCCACCCCACCCCCACCCCCAACCACCACCCCACCACAACCAAACCACACACCAACCCCCACCAACACCACCCAACCCACAACCCCACAACCACCACCCACACCCAACACCCACCCACCAACAACCACCACACCACCACCACCCCAAACACCCAACCCAACACCAACCACAACAAACCCCAAACCACAACACCACCCCAACCCACCAACACAACAACCCCACCCACCAACCCACAACACCCCCACCACCCCACCCAACCACAACCACAACAACCCCACACCAACCCCACCCCCAACCCACCCACCACCAAACCACCACACACCCCACCAACCCACCACACCCACCACAACCAACACAAAACCACAACCCCCACCACACCACCACACACAACCCCCCACAAACCAACCCACCCAAAACCCACCACACAAACACCCACACACCCAAAACCAACCACCCCAACCCACCAACCACCACCCACAAACAACCACCAAAACACCCACCCCCACAACAACAACAACACAAAACCCACAAACACCACCACCCAACCACCCACCACAACCACACCCAAACAACACACACCACCACACCCCACAACCCCCACCCCCACCCCCCACCCCCAAACACCCCACCAACCACACCCACCCCAACCACAACCCACCCCCACCCCACCACAACAAACCCACCCACCCCCAACCCCACACCCCCACCAACCACCACCACCCACACCCCACCAACCCCAACCACAACACCCCCAACCACCAAACAAACCACACCCCCCCACCACCCCCCACCACAACCCCCCCAACCCCCACCCCCAACCCACCACCCACCAACCAACCCACCAACACACCAACACAACCACACCCACCCACACTCCAACCCACCACACCACCACCACCCCCCCCCACATACCAATACCCAACATTTCCACACACCCTCCCCCACATCTTATACACCAATACAACATCCATTATCCTCCTACACCCCATTCCTCACCTTATAAAAAACAACCTACACACCCACACTACATACCCATCACCAACCCCCCCCCCCCCACATTCCACTTTCAACATCCACCACTCTTACCATCCCCAACAAAACACCTACTATACCCATCTAAACAAAACATATATCACCCCCTAACAAACACAACACCACCTTATACAATCAATTATACTTATCTATTTATCATATCCCTCCACCCCTACCAATTTACCCAACCACCCCACATTTTCTAAACCCACCAACTTTTCACCTACCTCAATTTCTCCAAAAAACCCAACACCCACCACCATACCCATATATACCACACAAAACAAAAACCCCCCCTAATTTCCATCACCCTCATACAACACACCCACAAACCCCCCAATTCAACTACCCTCACACACCATCAAATATTTAACTCTTCTCACAACAAACCATCAACACCGTAACACTAACCCCCACATTATCAAACCCACCCACAACACACACCCCCACCTAATAACCATTATCCATCCACATATCCCACCTCCTTCCCAAATCAATCCCATTCATACCTCACACAACCTTCAAACTTTACTACTACACTCTAATAACACTTCAATAAATAATACACACCACCCCCCCCTACACCCACCCACTCCCCCTCCAAATTCACAAATACCCATACAACACAATTCACCCACACCAACTCAATCCTCCACTATACCCCTATACACACCTACACAAATTCAACTCCACCAATCCATATCATCCAACTTATACAACTCAAACTTAAGAAACACCAATCCTCAACACACCTAATCCCCCCCCCTACAACCTACCAAATTCTTCAAAACTTCTACTCAAAAAACATTATCATCAAAACTCTCACCTCCCTATAACCCAATTCTCACCCTATTAATTTACCCACATCTCCCAAATTCTCCAAAACAACCTTATACTAATTTATAATCATTATTACTTCTAACAAATCCTATCCCTATATACAACACTCCCAATCCCTTACTTTACACCTATACACCACCCCCCTCTCCCACCACTTCTCTAAATTTAAATATAAAACTTTACAAATTACAAGTCTATCACCTCCATACACCAACACAATCCATTTATTATTCACCCTTCATAAAAAATACCACTCCAAACTCCTACTCATCTTACACACCCTAACCCCTACAAATATCTACCCACTAACCCTTACTTCCACAATCACCATTGCATCCTCCATCTACTTAAACACCAAAAATTCAACTAATCCACATTCATCAACCACCCAAACTAATAACCTATCACACCCCAATAATCCCCCCAAAAAACCTCCTAAATAAAAACACCATCAAACTACCCACCTACCACCTACAAACTACCCCACCACACACAAACCTCCACAACATTTACACCCACATTCACACACCACACCAACCCACCCCCACAACACCAACCTCTCCAACAACACAATCATTCTCACACTCCCATAACCTCATACATTAAACACTCAATTCTATATCTATTCTATCATCCTCAAACACAACCTACCTTAAAATTACAACTCATTCACCCAAATTACTACATACATCTTCAATCCCTACCCACCCCCTTAAAACTCCCAATACTAACTAAATACACTAAATCAACATACCACCCCTCTCCTAAACAACCTCTAATCACTCCCCATACAACTCCTACCATCATCCCTACAACCCACCACAAACCCCCCCCCACCACTATCCCCTAACCCACACCACACCTCCCCAAACACTACTACTACAATAACACCACTAAACACATCCCCACATACTACATCTTTAACCCACTCACACCCCTATACTCCAACCTCACATCCCCTCACCTAACCCCTCAACACACCATTTTTCAAATCAACTCTAACCCCTACACATTAATCATCCCCCCCACCCACACAATACACTTAATTATAATCCCCAATTCACCCCAAAATCCCCCCCCATCTAACACACACCACAAACCCACAACACAAAACCCACCACCAACCACACCCCAAACACAACCAACAACCACCACAACCAACCCACAACCACCCCTTCCAAACACCCCAACAAACCTTTATAAACACACAACATCAACACCCAAACCCACACTACATTCCACCACACCCAACACTAACCCCCAACACCCTACAACACCAACAACAACCCCCCAAAACAAAAACACCAAACCCACAAACCCCACACCAAACAACACCCCCCCAAACCACACACCCACACCACAACAAAACAACACAACACAAACCCCAACCCACATACAACAAACCAACCCAAACCACCCAACACAACCACCACCACACACCCACCACAACAACACCCCCAACACAACACAAAACACCCAAACCACCACAAAAACCCAAAACCAAACAAAAACAACACAACACCACCCCAAAACCCACCACCCACCCCACACCCAACACACAAACACCCCCAAACCCACAACCACCAAACAACAACCCCACCACCACCACAACAAAACCCAAACCACCACAACACAACACAACCACAACACCACCAAAACCCCCCACCACCAACCCAAACCAAACACCACCACCACCCCACAAACCCACCACCAACCCAACCACCCAACCCCAACAACCCAACACCCCCCACCACCAACACCACCACAACACCACAACCCACCCAACACCAAACCCACACAACACCACAACCCCCCACACAACCCACCACAACCACACAACAACCCCACCCAACAAAACACCCAACCCAAAAACCAAACACCACCACACCCACCACCCCAACAACACAAACACCCCACACACCAACAACCCCACACAACACCCACACACACAACCACCACACACCAACACACCCAACCAAACAACACAACACAACACCCCCCCCCACACAACCCACCCCCAACAACCCCCTCAAACCACACACCAAACCAACAAAAAAACCACCCACCCACCCAATACACCACAACCAAAAACCCTCACACCCAACACACCAACACCAACCACACCCACAAACCCCCCACACACACCACCACCCCCAACACCCCCCCACACCACAACACCACCAAACAACCAACAACCACCCCCCCAACCACCCACAAACACCCCACAAACACCCACCAACCCACCCCACAACCCCACAACCAAACAACAAAACAAACCACCAACCACCCAACACCCCAACCAAACCCCACACACCAAACCCCCACACAAACACCCCACACCCCCACACCCACCACACACCCACCCCACCACCCCACCCACCCCCACACCCCCAAACCCCCCCAACAACCCACCCACCCCCACCCCCACCCCCCACCCCCCCACCACAACCCACACCCACCACCCCACCACACCAAACAAAACACACCCACACACCCCAACCCCCCCCACCACCCACAACCACCACCAACCCACCAACAACACCCCCCCACACCCACACAACACCCCCCCCCCACCCCCCACCCCCCCAACCACAACCACCCCAACCCCAACAACCACCACCCCACCCACCCCCACCAACCCCAAACACCACAACCCACAACCCCACACACCACCAACCCACACCCACAACACACCCAACCACCAAACACACCCCCAACCAACAAACAAACCCCCCCCAACCCCCCCCAACACCAACCACACCCCAACACCACCCAACCCACCACCCACCAACACAACCCCAACCCACCCCAACACCACCCACCCCCCCCACCCACCACCAACCACACCAACCAACCCACCACCACAAAACCCCCACACAACCCACACACCCAACCCAACACACCACCCACACCCCACAACCCCCAACAAACCACACAACCACCAACAACCCCACCACAACCACCAAAACCCACACCAAACCCCACAACCCAACCCAAAACACCCAACCCCCAAAACAAACAAAAACACCCCAAAACCACACAACAAACCAAACCCCCCAACCCAAACAACACCCAACAACCCCCCACAACAACCAACACCCACCAACCCCACACAAAAATACCAATCAACCCCCCAACACCCACACAACCAACAATAACAAAACACACCCCACCACCCAACACACAAACCACAACACCAAACACACACTACCCAAACACCACACACCTCCACAACAAACCTCCACACAACAACCACACACACCCCCCCCCTATACAAACTAAACCACAAAATCAAAACTTCTATATCAACAAACAATTAATATAACTTCAAATCCTAACACACACTCAACCCTAACCCCACCCCATACCAAACAAATGAACACCCTACCAACAATTTAAACCCCTCAAAACCAAAACAAACTTATACCAATAATTAAATCTTCAACTCCCTAACCCCCCTTAAATCTATATCAATTACTTAATAATATTACAAACATTATCTACTTCACACATCAAAAACCACACTACAAACTATCCACTTACCCTCACACCCAACACCAATACCACACCTAAACCCCCCACAATTCCCTACTCCAAACTCAACCAATCCCAATTCTACATCCCTTCATCACAACACACTCCAAACCCCACAACATCCATATCCCTTACCTTTCATCTAACTATCACCTAAAATACAACCCCACATCCATACCCCACACACTCATAAAAAAAACCATCTAAATCCCAACAAACCAAACTCCCAACCACCAACCACAACACTCCCACACTCAAAACACTTCACACTCTTTAAAACCATACTACCCATACTCATACCACTCCCACATCCCTCCCATACTCTTCCAACATCATTCCAACCCCCACACCCCACCCACTCAACTCAACCTACTCAACCCTCCAATCTCTACCCCCCCCCAAACACCCCCACAACCCTCAATCAAAAACATCCTAATACCCACCAACTCCTCTCACTTAACCCTCCCACCACCACCCCTCAAAATCACCAAACCACCATCCCCACACCTTTTACCCAAAAAAAACCACAACCCCCCCAAACCCCAAATCACATACCACAATCACACTCCTCTCACCCCACCAAACACCCCAACACTCCTCACACATCCTCCATCTATAATCCATCCCTACCAAACCCTACACCTCCACCTACTAACTACCCCACACCACCCACACCAAACCACACCCCCCACAACCAACACACCCCCCAACCACAACACAACCCAAACCAACAACCCCCCCACACCCACACCCCCACAACAACCCACACAACCCACCCCACCCACACCCCCACCCCACACCCCACCACCAACACACCCCACACCACCCCACCCCACAACAACACCCCCACCCCCACCAACACCACCAACCACACAACCACCACCCCCCACCAACACCCCAACCACCCCCACACACCAACCACCCACACAAAACCCAACACAACCCCACAAACATACCACCCACAAACCCACCCACCAACCACCCACAACCCACAACAAACACCCACACCCCAACCACCACCCACCCAACCAAACCCACCCCCCCACCCCCACCACCCCCACACCAAACCAACACCACCACAACACCCCACCACCAACACCAAACACCCCCCAACCACCCAACCAACCCCACCAACCCCAACACCACCACACACCCACCAACCCCACACCACAAAACACCACACCACCCACCCCACAACCACACCCAACCAAACCCCCCAACCCCAACCCCCCAAAACACCAACAACCCACCAACACACAAACACCAACCACAACACAACCACACAAACACCCACCAACAACACAACACCCAACAACCACAAACAACACCCCAACACACAACCCAACACCACCCACACCCACACCAAACCACCACCAACCAAACACCCCAAACAAAACAACCAAACAACCCCCACACACAACAACCAACCCACCAACAACCACACAACCACAACAACACCCCACCCAACCACCCCCAACCACCCAACACAACCCACCAAACCCACCCACCCACCCACCCAACCACCCAACACAACACCAAACCACACCACACACCCACCCAAACAACCCCCAACACACCAAACCCAACCACACCCCAAACACCACCAAACACCACCACCAACACACCACCCACACACACCCACCCCACCCACCACAACACCCCCCCAACCCAACCACACCAACAAACCCCCAACAACAAACCACAACCACACCCACAAAACACCACACCAAACCCATACAACCCAAACCCCACCCAAACCACAACCAAAACACCAACAAACAACCACACACAACAAACAACACCACCCACAAACAACCCAACCCCAACACCAACCCCCAAACACACACCCCAAAACAACCAACACAACCCACCACACACACCACAACACAAAACCACCAAAACACAAAAAAACCCCAAACACCACCACCACACACATCCCACCCCACCCAAACTACAACCAACCACCCACACCAAACAAAACACCCACCAACTCCACACCACCCAAACCACAACACACCCCCACACATCACCAAACACATACACCCCCCCCCCCACAAACAAACTATCAACTCACAACATAAACACTCCAACCAATAATAACTTTATAAAACTAACAACCCCCAACCACCCATACAACCATCCCACAATAACACCCTAACCACATCCTAAAACCCCCCACACCCAAAACCCAAAAACACCCTCCCCATACCCCCTACACAACAATTACATCATCACACCTACCCCCCTATTAAACCCCAAAAACTACCAACCCCCATCCACCAATACCAAACCTCACCACCCCACCACACACACACCTCCTAACCCCCACCCACCCAAAACACACAACCCCCCAACAACCAAAACCAATAAAAACTAAAACCCAACAACCCCAACAACCCCAACAACAACCTAACATCACCACTACCAACACACACAAAACCCACCAAACACTCACTTCCAACATTACCCATTAACACCAACCAACTACCTTCATACCAATCCCACACATAATCTTTAACAATAAAAAATCACCATTATAATTCACCCACCCCCCTCTACCCCACCCCCCTACTCACATCCCCTCTTAAATTCCCCCCCTTTTAAATAACATATACACAACAACCACACAACCAACACCTCATACACACACACACCCCCCCCACCCATACACACAATACACTTCACCCTACCCACCCCCCAACCCCACAACAACCCCCAACTAAAACAAACAAAACACACAAACAAAACCTAACACCTAAACAACCCACACCTACTAAACAAACACACCAAACCCCTAACACCCCACAATCATCTTAAACAAAAATTCAATTCCATAAACTCCCACATAACAAAACATCATAATCTCCCTTATCACACCCCACTCTTCCTTTCTATCATACTTCTTCATACACCATCCACCCAAACCAACCACAATCCCACTCCCCACACAAAACAAAAACTCCTATATCAAACCAATCATTCAACCACCCCAAATCCCCCTAAAAAAAATTAACCCAAAAACCCCAAACTCATCACTACATACACACTCCCCCAAACCAAAACACCCCCATATAAATTAACCAAAACTCTCATACTCTCCACCCAACCTTACATTCAACCATAACACCTATTCATTAAAACAATTATACCACCCAAAAATAATAACTACAATTAACACTATTTCCACTTCACCTAAATATCCTTCTCATCTAACACCACCTACACTCTCAAAATTACTAATCACAACCCCTAAATAAAATTTTACAACTTTCCTACCACCAACCCTCAACTACTTTTTTCCCTTCAATTCCTTAATCAACTTCAATCATCAATATATATAAACTAAACCTCCAACACCAAACAACACATCTAATCCATCCCCCATACCCACCACCTACCAACCCACCAACTACTAAAAATATCCACATACCTCTATATTAACCACATACAATAAACACAACAACACCCAATACATCATAAAAACATCTATAACATTCCCTCATACCCTACCACCCTTAACAAACCCTCACATTATCCTACCACCCATATATCCCTAATATTTTCCAATCACAACCTACCCCCCCTATCCTAATCAAATCAATCACACTACCCTCCCACATTATCCCCCCTAACATCATATCCAATCCGTAATCCACACATTAATCTACTATCCCTATCAATTTACACCTCCCCCTTATCACTCTCCTATTATTACTCCATTCCACCAACACAAACTTCATATAACCCCAAAATCATACACCCTACACACCACCCACCCTTTATAATACACTCATTAAAATTCAACCATCAACACTCTCCCTCTTACACCCTTCCATTCTTCTTACCTCTACCACAATCAACAACATCACCCACTATCTCAATACAAACCACCCAACCACATCCCAACACCCCAATTCCACACATCAACTCTCACAACACCATCCTCTCTCTTATATCAAAAAAACACAATAATAATAATAATTCTCTCACCCCTTTATAATATACTCTAAACCATACATTAAATCACCTCATACTAAACCCCTAACTACTTTTACATACTTCACACCACAAAACATAAACATCACAACATATCAAAACTAAACACCAAAACACACAAAAAAAAATACAACCTACCCCCCCCCCCCCCCAATACCTCCCAAACACAAATCTCTACTACTTACAACACCAATCCTCAACCCAAAAAATATACTAATACTCCATACTCTTCTACCCTATCTCCCCCTACACTCCTCTACCCATCAATCCCTTACCTTCTATCCTTTACAAAAATTACACATCACTCACCACCCTTATTCAATAAATCACTCACACCATCTTTCCCTAACAATCCTCACCCCACTCTAATCCTACTTAAAACAAATTTCTATAAACACCTCATTTATTATTAAAAATATCACCCCCCTAAACACTAAAACCCCAAAATTCAATCTCTATACATTCTTATACCAACATTCAACAAACTAACACAAACCAACCATATCATTCCTTCAATCTAATAAAAAAATCAAAAAACTTAAAAAACCCACCCATTATCCTTACCCCAATTACCACCCTTCCCCCCTCACCCATCACCAACCCTCAACTATTCACTAAATAATATCCACATATCTCTCCTTTATCCACATTCTCCCCTTTCTAAAATCATCATCACCCCAATAAACTCAAACATTAATTTCCCAATCCAACCTACCCTCCCCTAAACACTACTTTACTTCTTTACTCCAAACACCTCACCCTAATATATATTCAACCCACTAAATTATATATACATTCATACATAATTTACTCCATCCTTTCAATATCTATATCCTATCACCAAACCAACCTCTAACCTCTCAAATATATTACATCTTCTACAAATCTCTCCAATATTCTCCATATTACCCATAAACTAACAAACTTCTTACTCTTAAATCACTCTATTCAATCATTCCTTTCCCAACCCCTAGACCTATTATACACACACAAACAATCCTACAACCAACAATTAACACTACCTTTCAACAAACAAAACTACTACCCCCAAAAATTTCAAAACATCAAACAATCCACATAAATAACCAACAACTACCACCCACACAACCAACCCTAACCACTCCCACTCCACATCTTCCATCATATTCCCTCCCAAATCTCATTTCCTATACACTACTTCATTACCACAAACCTAACTATATCCTCAACACCAACCCATCACCACACAACCACAACCCCAACAACCCCACATCAAATCAACCAATATCCTTAAACTTACAATTTACCCATATCCCAAACCACACTCCCTCCAACCCCTACCAACCCTCCATACCCCCCATATACCACCCCACCCAAACACAACAAACATCATCAACAAATAAACAATACCAAAGAACCCACACCTCAAACCCCCCAAACATAACCAAACAATACCAAATTAAACCCACAAAAACCCAAACCACCATCCCCACAATCTACCAATCAACTTATAAACCCCCTCTACATCAAACCCACATATATTACCAAATAAAAAAATACTCAATCAAATTTCTACCAAAACCCCACACCACACCCCCCCTCCAACACTCAAACCCCTCAAACCACAAAAACTCACACACAACCTCCTCAACCCCTACCTCCAACCCCCAACCAACACCCTACCACTAAACAATAACCCACAAACACCCTCACTCCCCCCCCCATCACACTACACACTCAACCCTCTCAACAACCCACACCCACACCCACACCCCACCACCCCTTCACCAAACATCCCATCCTTCAAAAACACCCCTCCCCCCATACACACCTTACCCCTCCAAATAACTCTCCTCCACTATTCATTTTCAACACAAACCCCCCTCCACCCCCAATTCCTCCCCCCACCAATACCACTCTACCTCAGCACACCCTACCCACCCCCCCACTACATTAATACCCTCCCCCCTCTACCATCACATCTCTCCATTCCACCCATACCTACCTTACCACCTTACTCTCATCATTATCCCAACAACCAACCCCCCTCTTAAATCCTACTCATACAACCTTCCTATCTCTTACCCTTATCTCCATTTCCTCATCCTCTTCATCACCTTACCTTCAACCTTCAATCTACTCTAACCTACCCACCCCCCCCTACACTCTTAATACTCACCATCACATTATCACTATTCTTCCACCTACACTTTACACAAACAACTTATTATTATTCATATTTAAATCATCCTCACCCCACTTCTCCAATACTATTTTACTCCCCCTCAAACAAATAAACTCTCAAATACATTTCTCTCTCAAACAACTCACCAAACACCCTACTCACTTCACCAAACCCCACAACAAAACAACAAAACCCAACACAACCAACACACCCCCCACTTCACCCCACTCTCAAACAAACATTTAACACCCATTAATCAACCCCCCTACATTCACCTCCCCATCCCCCCAATTAACAAATCCTTCACATCATTACAAATCTCCCCTAACTCCTCAAATTTCTACCCTCAACTCCACCTAATCACTTACCTCTCACCCTCCTCCCTATCAACCTTATCATTTCAACTTTACCATCCAAATTAACCCATTATACCTTAAATAATCCCTCTATTTACTCACTAAAACCACCTTACACTCACCCCCCTTCACAACCCACTACCTAAAAAATCAAAAACACCATCTATCACACTAAACCCAAAAAAAATAAAACACCTCACCAATCCCCTACCCCTTTACCACAATACCTATAACCCCCTTCCAACCCACCACCCACACCCAAACAAACAACCACAACACACCAAATTTACCTACTTCAAACTCCCAACCCAAATCACTACCCTACCTATTATCCCACAAACTTCCTACTACCTAACACCCCACTCTCACTCCCACCAAATAAAAATCCAACCTCCCACCCAATCCCCAAACCTCATACCACAAAATATTAAAAAATTCAATCCCCAACCACAATATCCCCCAATCCATAAAATCACTACAATCAACTCCACCACCTACAACCACAACCTAACCATACCCACACACCAAATACAAACAACTACAAAACACTCAACCCCTACCATCAATTACAATCAAAAACCCCCTCACCAAAACCCCTATAACCACCAAAACACTCTACCCCTACCCCCCAACCCACTACATCATCAACCTATAAACCCATTAAACCTACTCACATACCACCCACACCCATCACAACTTAAACAACCACACTCTAAAAAACCTCATCACCACTTTCCCTACCCAAAACACCACCATACCAATAACCCACCCCTACATACCCCACCACAATCACTAACAACCCAAATCAAACTATACACCCCCCCAACATCCACTCACTAATATTCCACCAACCCCCTAAAAATTCCTACAACACCTCCAACTACCCACACTATCCAACTTTAATACTAACTAACTAACCTACCCCACCCCCCCCCCATCTAAACAACATATAAAATAACTCCATCAATCCCCCCCCCTCAAATTCCACCCCCATACCCACTTTAAAAATCCTCATAAATACAAACCACAAACTCCCCTTACCTACAAAAAATACCCTTCAAAAAACTAACCATAACCAATCAAACACTTACCCCCCACTACCCCCCCCCCCCCACCCCCCACCCCCCCCCCACACCCACCACCCCCCCCCACCCACACCCCCCCCCCACACCCCCCACCCCCCCCCCCCCCCCCACCCCACCCCCCCCCCCCCACCCCCCCCCCCCACCCCCCCCCCCCCCACCCCCCCCACCCCACCCCCCCCCACACCACCCCCCCCAACCCCCCACCCCCCCACCCACCCCCCCCCACCCCCACCCCCACCACCCCCACCCCCACCCACCCCACCCCCCCCCACCCCCCCCCCCCACCACCCCACCCCCCACCCCCCACCCCACCCCACCACCCCACCCCCCCCACCCCACCCCCCCCCCACCACCCCCCCCCACCACCACACCCACCCACCCCCACCACCCACCCACCCCCCCACCCCCCCACCCACCCACCACCCCACACCCCCCCACACCCCCCCCCCCCCCCCCCACACCCCCCCCACCCCCCCACCCCACCCCCCCACACCCCACCCCCCCACCCCCACACCCCCCCCCACCCCCCCCCCACCCCCCACCCCCCCCCACCCCCCCACCCCCCCCCCACCCCACACACCCACACCCCACCCCCCAACCCCACCCCCCCAACCCCCACACCCACCCCCACCACCCCACCCCACAACCCACCCCCCCCCACCACCACCCACCCACCCCCACACCCCACCCCCACCCACACCCACCCCCCCCCCCCCACCCCCCAACACCCCCCCACCCCACACACCCCACCCACACCCACCCCCCCACCCCCACCCCACCCACCCCCACCACCCCACCAACCCCCACCCCCCCCAAACCACCCCCACCCACACCCCCACCCACCCCCCAACCCCCCAACCCAACCCACCACCCCAACCACCCCACCCACCCCCACCCCACCCAAACCACCCACCCACACCAACCCCACCCACCCCCACACCACCCAACCCCACCCCACCCACCCACCACCCAACCCACCCCCACCACCACCCCCCCCCCCAACCAACCCCCACCCCCAACCACCCCACCCAACCACCACCCACCACCCACAACCACACCCCACCACAACCCACACCCCCCCACACCCACCCCCCCCCCAACAACCCACAACCCACCCCACCACCCCACCCCCACCCCCCCACCAACCCAACCACACAACACCCCCCCAACCCACCACCACCCCACCCCCCCACACCCCCACCACCAACAACCCACCCCCCACCCCACCAAACCCAACCCACCCCCCCAACCCAACCCCCAACCCACCCCCCACCAACCCAAACAACAACCCACCACAACCACCCCCCCCACACACCCCAACACCCACCCACACCCCCCACCACACCCACACACCCCCCAACACCACACCCCAACACAACCCCCACAACCCCAAACACAACCCCCACCCCCCCACACACCAAACACACAACACCACACACCCCACCCACACCCAACCCCACCCACCAACCCCAACCCACCCCACCCCACCACCAACCCCCAAACACACCCAACCCCCCACCCACCACACCCAACCCCCCCCACCCCCACCACCACCCCACCAACCCACCAACCCCAACCACCAACCACCAACCCACCACCCACCCACCCACCACAACCCCAACCCCCCAACACCCACCCCACCACCAACCCCAACCCACCCCCCACCACCCCCCCAACACCCCCACCCACCCCAACCCACCACCCCACCCCCACACCCCCACAACACCACCCAACACAACACCCCCCACCCCAACCCACAACCCACCCACCAACACCACCCACCCCCCCACCAACCCCCAACCAACACACCCACACCCACACACCACCCCCCCCCCAACACCCACACACCCACCACACCCCCAAACACCCCCACCCACCACCCCCCCCCACCAACCCACCAACACCCCCCCCCAACCAACACCCCCACCCCCACCCACCCCACCCACCCCCCACCCCCACACCCCCACCAACCACCACCCAACCCCACAACACCCCCCCACCACCCACCCACACCCCCCAACCCCCCCCCCCCCCACCCCACCCCCCCACCCCCCCCCACCCCCCCCCCACCCCAACACCCCCCCACCACCCAACACACCCCCCCCCACCACCCACCCCACCACCACCCCACCCCACACACACAACAACCCACACACCACCCCACCCCCCCACACCCCACACCCCCAACACCCCCCACCACCACCCCCACCCCAACCCCCCCCCCACCCCCCACCCCAACCACCCACCCCCCACCCCCACCAAACCACCACACCCCACCCCCCACCCACCCCCACACCACCCACCCCCCAACCACCACAACACCCACCCAACCCCAACACCAAAAACCCACACCCCACACCCACCACCCCCCCACCCCAACCCCACCCACCCCCACCCACAACCCCCCAACCACCCCCCACCACACCCCACACAACACCCCCACCACCCCCACCACCACCACACAACCACACCCCCCCACCCCACACCACCCCCAAACCCACACACCACCAACACACCCACCCACCACCCCAAACACAACACCCACAATCCCCTCCACACCACACCCACACCAACCAACACAAACAACACACATAAAAAATAAATCACCCAAAAAACCAACACTAACAATCTTCAACCCAAAAAAATAAAATAATTAATCTCTCTTCACTATCTTATATTCTCACAAAACAATCCCCCCCCAATACAACACCTACCAATAACAACACCTTATTCCAAATCCATATATTTAATATCCAATCCCTCACCCTATCATTCAATCATTCACCATCCTATTCCAAATTACTTCTTATCCCAAAAACCATTAATACTCAAACAATCCACCACATATATCAATCATTAAACCACATCTATCCACCTCACCTCCACCTTACATTACAATCACCTACCTACCCACCATCCACTAACAACATTCTCCCCCTCTATTACCTAAACACTCATTACAACTTAATCCCCCCCATTTACCTACTTCCTTCCTACCCCTCCATCTCACTCTAACCCCCCCCTAAATAACCTCAAACAAATACACTCACAACCTAAACTACCACACTTAAACTAAATACTATAACACAAATCTCACTATTCTTCACTTCCTCACAAAAAAATATATCTCCCAACCCTCAACCTAATACAAAAAAAATCAACAAATATCCATAACCCCTCACTACACTCCACACCCCACTACAAAACACTCCACACTCAAACTCAAACACCACCCATTACTCCTCAAAACCCAACACAAACACACTAACAACACAAAAAACACCATCAAATCCCCCTTCAACACCACCAACCACCACCCACTTAACAAACCCCCCTATCCCCTTATACCTCTTAATAAACTAACAAAAAACCCACAACCTACAAACTAAAAATAAAACCCTACAAACAACCAATCACCAACAATACTACCACATCCAAACACACTAACCACCCCTAACAAATTCACTCCCACCTCATACCCCCCACCTACTACCCACATCCTCTCATACTATTCCAACAACCTCACCTCTCCACCAAAAACCATCATCCTCCCCCAAACATACCCAACCACCACACCCCATCTCACCCACCAATCTACACAATTCCCAAAACTCCACAACAATCCCACCAACATCAAAACCACTAAACACCAATTAAATATCAAACTCATCTAACTTACACACCCACAAACTCCAACACAACCATCTCTCACACAAAACAAACACCCATCAACTACCAACAAACCACCACCTAACTACCACCACCAACACCCCCCACAAATACCCTCACAAACATCTCAACCCACACCCAAATCATATCCTCTCCCACTTACCCAACACCCCCCCAACACACCACCAACAACCACTAACACCACTATAATCCTCTCTTAAACTACTTCCCACTTTTACACAACAATCCTCATTCATTTTTCCAATTATCTCTTTAACATCTTACCCCTTCCCACACCTAAACTACTTCTATTTCACACCTCACTACTTTCAATTCTCACTACCCCCACCCACCTCCCCCCTCTATAAATCAAACTTTTTAAAAACAACTCAACACAACAATCAATACACATAAATTCACCAACACATACCACATCACCCATACTATACCATCCAACCCTCAAAACCCCAAATCAATACTTCCTAATTTCTACCTCATCACACTCCAAACAATTAATCCAAATCTAATAATCAATAACTCAACAACTACTACATCTCTAATTCCATCACCATCACCTTCTCCTCACCATCACCCACATTCAATCACAACCACCTTTATCATCTAAACATCTTAAATTAACTAAAAACACAACATCAATTCAAATCTTCTCCCACACCAATCACACACTTCCATAAAAAAACAAACAAACCAATAACTAATTATAATATCTCCCTCTTCCAACACTCCCCAACACACCCTACCATCCACATCAACATTACATCATAACCATACTAACAAACTTTACAATCCACCATCAAACTCCACTCAACTTTTTTAAAAAACCACAATCTATTCAAAAATCTTCCTAACTCATCAACCCCTCAAACCAAATTTCAAACATAACTCAACCCCTCTTTTACCATTCTCCTCATCTTCCCAAAATTAATAACTCACATACTACTACCACTACCACACATACATCAAACACATCCACAACAACCACCAAAATCCATATTAACCAAAAATAAACTAACACCATCAATTATTTCCAATTAACTTTACAAACTACTCTCACTTCATCACTATCCTCTACCTTCTCATCATCTACTATCAAATTCCTAAATTATCCACTCAATCTCATACTCTCATCTCCACTCAAACTCAAATCACACTCACCAACCTCTCCTACACCCCACACAACCCTTCAATTTCAACAAACTATCAACACCTCACTTTTATTCACAAAATATTAATATTAAACTTCAAATTCAACTCAATCTAATACATCTCAAACCCTCCCTTCCTAACATATTCTATCTACAAAACATTATACTCACAACTTCAACACTCCTTCATTATACAATAATCTCAATTTCATCTCCTTAATCACCTTACATCTTATCAATTATTTATTAAATCTAACAAACATTATCTACTTAAACACATCAAAACACAACTACCTTACTCACCTTACCCTCACACCCAACACCCAACTACCACCACTAAACCCCCAAACTTCCCTACTCATCAACATCACCCATCCCCAACTTCTCCAATCCCCTTATCACAACACACTCCAAACACAAAATCTTCTACTCCATTACCTTTCTCTAATATCACCTCAAAATACAACCACCATCCATACACACAACTCATAAAAAAAACCATCTAATACCAACACCAACTCCAACCACACCACAAAACTCCAACATCAAAACTTAACTCTTTAAACATACTACCTACTCATACACCATCAATCCCTCACCTACTCTTCAACCAATCATCACACCCTATCACCCCAACCTAAAACAACTACCTCAATCCCAAATCATCAACCCCCCCAAACCACCCAAAACTCATAAAAAATCTAATACCCACAATCTCTAATCTACACTCCCCCACCACCTTCAAATCACCAAACCACAATACCACACACACTCCACAAACACCACACATCACATAACCACCACTACACTCCTAACTACCCCACAAACACCCACCAACACTCTACCACAATCCATCTAATCCCCTACCCCACCTACACTCCACCTAATAACAATCCCCACCAACCACACTCACAAAACCACACCCCACACCACTCAAACCACAACCCTACCACAAAATTCTTAACAACCCCTCCTCCATATAACCCAACCACAACCTCATATAATCAAAAAAATCAACAATAAACAAATCCAAAACTCAACCTCACCCCCTCCCATAACCCCCCATAAACACCAAACCCTCAACAACAACACCCAACCCACAACCCAAAAACATCTAAAACCAAACACAAAAATACCCACACTCCCCAACTCAACAACACAAACACCCATCTACAACTTACAAACCCCAAAACCCAATAAAATCCAACTTCAAAACTCAAAACTACACCCACTTAAAACACAAAACAACTCACCAACCATAACACCACCAACATACCTACAAACACCCCCCAAAACAACAAACCATACCCCATCATTTACTACCAAAATCATCAACTCAATTCCTTACTATCAACTACACCAAAAAAAAATTAAATAACCCTAATATAACACTCAACATCCAACCACCCCACACTCAACTCACCACCTCAACACCCCAAAACAACCAACCAACCACACCCCCCCCAAACAAACAATAAAAACCTATAATAACATACACCCCAATATACCATACACAACACCCCACACCCACCAACCACTACACTACAAACCAACACATCCAACAACCAACACTCAAATCTTCAAACCATCATCACACCTCTCTACACATAATACCACACAACCTCCACACCCAAACCAAACCACACCCACCCCAAACCACACAACACAAATATTCTTCTCGCACTCCACCCCCCCATTAATTCAACACAACAACTACCAACCAAACATATAACCCCTAATCCCAATTCCATCACACTCACACACCACAAACATCCCCTCTCCCCCCACCCAACCACAAAACCAACCCAACCCCACCCCACCCCCACACACCCACAAACACAACCCACCACACCAACACACCCCCCATCCCAACACCCACCCCCTCACACACACCCACAAACACCCCCCCACCACACAACCCAACCCAACCAAACACCCCACCACCAACCCCACCACCCCACCTACCACACACCCACCCACCCAACCCAAACACACCCACATCCACACACCTCAAACCCCCAACACACCAAAAAACACCCCCCAACACAAACACACAAACAACCCCACCCAACACAAAAACACACCAAAACAACACCCCACTTAACAACACCTATCTTCATCCCATACCTCCCCACCCCACAACCATCCCCCACATCAACTACATCTACACATTACAACAACACCAAACTATCCCAACCACCACCCCAACCCCACACCAACACCACACACAAAACAACACACACCCACAACACCAACCACACACCCAACCAAACACCCAAACCAACAACACCACACACAACACCACAACAACACCACCACAACCCAAAACCCCACCCACCACACCCACCAACACCCACCACACCACCACACACCCCCCCACACCCAAAACACCACAACAAACACAACAACCAAACAAACAACCATCCAACACAAACACCACACAACCAACACAAACAACACCAACCACCCACACCAACACACAAAAACACAAAAAACACCCAAAACCAACACACCACCACCAAACACCACCACCCACCCAACCACCCAAACCCACAAACAAACCCACCAACACACCCACCCCAAACACCAACACCCACCCAAACCCCAACCACCCCACCCACACCCACAACACAAACCACCACCCAACCACCAAACAACAACACAAACACCCCACCACAAACCCCACACCACCACACCCAAACCCCCAACACCAACACCACCAAACCCCACACAAAACACCAACCCAACACACCCAAACACCAACCCACCACAACCAACAAAACAAACCACACACCCACCACAAAACCACACACCCACAACAACCACCCCACAAACAACACCACACCAACCACCACCACCACAACACACCCACCAAACCAACCCCCCCCACAACACCACAACACCCCCCAACCACCACACACCCCCCACCCCACACAACACACCACCACCAAACACAACCCAACAACCCCACCACCAACCCACACAAACCACACCCACACAAAACCACCACACAAACACCCAACCCCACAAAACACCCACCACACCACCCAACAAACCCCACCCAACACCCAACCCCACCAAACCCACACCCAACAAACCCACACAACCCACCCACAAAACCCAACAAACCCACCACCACCAACCCCACAACCACCAAACACCAACAAACCACAAACAACACACACAAACCCACCCAACACCACAAACACAAAACAACCCCAACACACAACACCACAAACACCCAACCAAAAAAACACAACCAACACCACACACCACAACTCACAAACACAACACCACACAACACCAACAAAACACATCCCATCACAACCACCCAACACACCCACCCACACACACACCAAAAACCAACCCCAAAACAAACTAATTACTCAACCCACCCCTACCAATACAACAAAACAACACATAACAAAACCAACAACCATAACCCAACACCCCAACACACCCACCACAACACCAATACAACCATAAAACCACCACCAACCACCACACACACCACCCCAACAACACATCCCCCCCCCAACACTCCCCACAACAATACACCCCCAACACACAACAATCCCACAACCACCCACCCTCATAAATCAAATACCCCCAACAACCCCCACAACACACCACAAACCCACACACCAAACAAAAAACACAAACCCCCAACCCACCACCCCCACCAAACCCCCCAAACCAAACCCAACACCCACTACACCAAAAACTCCATAACCCCCCCCAACACAAACACCCATTTAAAAACTAACACCTCACTACAACAAACCCTCTACAATATATCACAAAACACATAAAATAAAATGAATCTATAACAAAAAAACACACCCCCTAAAACCCCCTTCACCATCATCTAAAAACCTAAAACATAAAACTCAATACCACCACAACAAAACCACTCAACATTTACACAATCTCTTAACTCACCTTAACACTTTAAAATAATCACACTACCACCCACCATCACTCCAAAAAATTCTACAACCTCAACATACCCCAATCCTCAACAAACACATTATATACAAACTCTAATATTTACCCTCATCTTCTCCAAATTACCACAATTTACCATCTCCTAACCTTAACCAAAAATTAACCACATCACTCACCACCTCTACACTTTCATAATCAACTCACACCATCTTATCCAAACAATCTCACCAACTATCCTTATTAAACAAAATTCATTAAACCACCCTATTATCACCCCCCTTCAATATAACTCCAAAACATCTCAATCATCTATACCAACTTCTTATTAACAAACTTAAACTATATCACCATCCAAAACTATATATTAAATCATATATCAAACAAACTCCTCTAAAAAACTTAAAATACCACCACATTATCCTTACCAAATTCACAACCCTTCCCCCCCTCACACCCATACAACCCTAATACTTAATACATCATATCCACATATCCTTTCTATTCCACAATTAATCCTCTTTAAAAACTCTCAATCCACCAATAACAACTCAAATTAACATTTCAATCAACTACTCCCTAAAATAATTATTCTTACTCCAACCACCCTCCACCCCCTAATTTTATTCAACCCACACACATAAAACTTATAATAATACATTTCCATATCATTTAATATCCATTTTCCATAATACTACTAATAAAACTAAAACAAACAAATAAATAATTCCTTTACACATTCAATCATTCCATTATTACCCTAAATACACAACTTCCTTCCCTTACTATCAATATTATTCAATCTCTCCTTACCCCCAACCTATTTCCCCATTTATTCCACACAACTAACATTCAAACTACTAATTCCTTACAATCCTCACCTTTCAAAAACAAATATCACTAACAACATCCTTCACTTCACACCAACCCTATACACTATATCAACTTACTCTAAAATCTCTCACAACCCTCACCAACAAATACCTAACACCTCCCCTTCACATATTCAATCCTATAACTCCCACATACTCCATTTACTATACACTACCTCTACATTTCATCACCCAAAATAACTTCAATATCCTATTCTTCCTCTCCTTCCCAAATACCCTATTTCCACACCCTACAATCCCCTACATAAACAATCAAAATACAAACATTTATCTTAACTTTACTATTTCTCCATTAAAATCCACAAATCAACAAATAACATCTCACAAAAATACAACATTTCCCCCCTATTCGAAACCAACCCCATCCCAAAAATCTCCCCTTTAATCCTTCTCAAATACAACCTTATTATAACTATAAACATAATAACAAACACCACTCCACACCCCCCCAAGTACACTACACCCCAATCAAATACCATACCACTCAGAAAAACCACTTCTACATATAAAAAACTCCAAACACTTCCCCATTTACATTCTAATATTTTCAATAACTACACCTCCCTCAAAATAATATAACAACTTTTGTACCAAATGAGCAAACTCTTTAGCAAATATTTCCCTCCAAAACCCCAATACAACCAACTCATAATACCCCTAAACACGCTACAAAAACTCAAAAAAATAATCTCAAATTATTCTTCTATACAAATTTAGAACATCAACAAAAAATTCTTCAAAACCTACCCTTTTAGATCTAACAACTCTCCAAAATCCCCCCTGATCAACTCTCATCTATACTCGGAAGATCATTTCTAACATATAACTCATAAAAAACTCATCAAACAGGATCGTTAATCCATGAATATACATTTCTCCCCCATCCAAAAAAACATACGAACTTACCCTACATAGTGTCTTTATGATCACAGAGTGGCGCGGTCATAATATACAACTTACTCAACAAAGCCGCGCCCACTGCCACACAACTACGACCCTACGCGACCCGCTATAGCTTATCCATGCAACAAACACTTCATGAATGTTTAACGAGCGGAGTAATGCAATGGAGGACATGGTCATAACTCGATACTGTTTATTAGTGTAGAGATGATGGATTGTATAAACCAATCCCCCCAGCTTCATTGAATGTCGTGTCAACAGCTAAGTAGAGGGGTAAAGGACGAGCACTGGGCGCTTCCAGAGGATGATAACGGGACGTCAGGAATCTATAGTGAGGTACGCGTTAGCTCAATAACACCCCCAAAAGTATGAGTCTTTGTGTAATGATTTATGGCTGCTTCGTGACGGCCATACCGCTCTGGGTATCTTTATTCCGGTGGTCCGGTTGCGATGCTGGGTTTGCCTGACAGATCACAACTGCGCGCGAATTGCTACGTGGGGTCACGACAGGATTTATTTGTCTTACTCGATTTGTCATGGGCAGCGCTTACTAGCGCTAATTTAGAAAGTCTGATAGCAAAATGCAGACGTACATAAGGCGCGACTTAATTTTCAAGGGTATAAATGGTTGCTTCCCAACCAGTATGGATAGAAATGCAAAAATTGGTTATTATCAGGACTATGCCATGGCTACTTTGCAGAAAAGTTAGAAGATTTGGGCGTCACGATTAGCATAAGCTTGCCTCAGGTCAGACGCATCAGACAGTAAGTGATTTCTCAGGTGATGGGAATTAGCGGTAATGACTTTGGAAACTATGAGGTGTAAGGCTTTGTTGAAAGAGTGGGCTAGACGTTTTATAAGGTAATAGGCATAAAAAACCGGGACGATTAAATAGTTCCGTTTTTTGGATTTTTTATAATGAGCTGATATGTTTCTTTTTTTTTGTTTCTATCGATAATCTGACAGTAAAAAGCGGCTCAATATTGTCAGTGTACCAACAGGCACTCTACCACTTACTCTCCTATATTTTTAATACTCTATCCTTTTTGGGTGTAGATAGTCGACTTTAAGACAATTACTTTGATCGTCACGTCAACGTCGTGTGACCATCTTTCCGGCAGTAACGTTCTAAATTAGCGATAGAACCCCTCCATTTGTATTTTGAATTCAGAATACTCTGCCAAATTCTACGCTGTACTATTTTGTGGCTTTTTTTGGACTTGCACTTAATATCTGTGCAAAAACTAGCATGTTTTGATGTGTATTGATTCGCAATAATACAGTCTCTTAAAAATCTCAGGTTTAATCGTCAAAAACTCTATAATTTGTATTTATTAGCTTTTTATCGATTAAAAAGTAATCGGCTTTGGCTCATTGACTTCTTTAAAACAAGATAAATCCTTAAACCCGTGCTCTCATCAATTTAATAGCCGTAAAAGTACACATTCACCATTGCTATGCTTGCCTCAGCTGTATAAAGGTTTCTAACGTCGATATGTCCTCACGTACATACTGAATCATTAGGTTAGAAGTCTGAGCAGGTTTTTTACGAGCTGTCAATAGGGGTAAGTCTTCATCATCAATGCTCAAAAATGTACCATCCCGGTTGAAAATACTAACGTTGATAGCTCATCTATTCTTTTTCTTGAGTGCTAAATCTCAACGCTTTTAGCATTGTTATGTTCTGAGTTGTGACAATAGTAACACCGTTTTTGGCAAGCCTCTACTAAGACATTAGCTAAAATAGCCTGCCTTTCAGGGAGTAAGTTAGAATTCAGGTCGTCAATAAAACACAAATGAGCCTTTATTAATGATGTTCTTGTAAGACTGAATGAAATATACAATATTGGTTCATACCAAATGAAACTTGCTTTTCTAGAGATGTTTGACCTTTACTATTTCAAGGTTAAGTCACTTTTAGCGGCTTTAACTTACCTCTGTAACTTTGCTTTCTAGCTCATCAGCACATTTGATTCATAAAGTCAGTGCGCTCTCATCTTTGAAGTTAGCAAATAAGAGTTCTTTTAGGTTCGAGGAAGTGTTTTGAACACCTGTCAAGCGTTCTTTACCTAATTAAATAGAAACCATATTTTTAACATTGTCTTTGTTATCGAATATCGGTATTAATTTCCAATAAACAGCGAGGATTCAAACATATACACGAGTTGACTTATTATTATTAAAGCTTTTCTTCGTGAAAAGAAGCTTCACAGTGTTATCTTTTGAAATATAATCTTAATTTTATTTTTTATATTAACATATTCTTTTGACTCCTTTCTTCATAACATACTTATTTCTGATACTTGAAAGGTTACTTTTCAACTATTTTCATATTATCTTTTTAATTTTTATATGTAGTGTTTAGGCTCTTCTATAGCGAATGTAAACATATCAAGATTATTAGATAAGATTCTAGTAGTATATTTCAGTATTAAAAATATCATAAATCTTTATTGATTTTTTGTCTTTTACCCTAGCTTTCAAATGAGTTTACAACGTAGAAACAAAAGCATCTTTAAAGAGTTTTATAGAATTTTTCTGTACTCCTCAAAGGTTTTCTGAATTACGTATATCATCGGTTTTATTGTACTCTTTTAATGCATGCTAGTATTCCTTACATGTTCTTTCAGATTGTTAGTATCTAGCTTAGTACATTAAACTCGTGAGCCTATAAAATCGGTGAATTCTAGAAATTTTATTATTTAATGTTAATGTAATAGTTTAATCATTAAAAAAAATTAAGGATAGGTAACATTCAGTATTGAATACAAAAACTTAGTCACGAAGCTCTTCCTGTACATTCTCACCTGCAAGAATAGTTTAAAGGCTGATAGTATTATCAGCCTTTTCAATAGTCCTCTAAGTTGTCAATGTGTATGTCTTAATTCATCGTAGCTTCTAATTTGTTAAGGCGGTATTATTTGGAAGGTTAGAATTTATTATCTGTTACCTTATATCTACCGTTACGTAAGTATTTTAAAATCAGTTGAACCTATCACCATATATAACTCACGAGCACTCACCAATCACCGCCAATACCTTTAGTCAACGTGTCTTCATCGGCGGCAATATCAATACGATACACTCATGCGCGTGCTTATAATCGCTATATCGACACCAGGAGAAGTACTCACTCGGCACCGATAAGCGTGCCTTTTTCTTTTAAGTCTCAGTAGACGGCGCGGCCTGCCACATTTTACTATATGGGATTTAGATTCACCATTTCACAAATCTTTGCTAGCAGCTATCTAATATTAGAGCCATCGATAAAATGACCACTAAAGTCAGCGTCTAATAACCGTACGTACATAAGCCCACAGCTAACAGCCGTGAACCCGCGATGGTAAGCTTTAACAGTCATACAACTTAATCACATTTAAAGTCGCGCCAGGACAGCAACACCGCATTGCGATAAAAGCACGCTTCAACGATTGTCTTGAAAGGAGTTCCTATGACATCGTATATTACGATACAAGTATCAAGTATATATCAGACAATACAGAGAACCACAAATATCCTCGTAGGATGCCTAGCGACGTATATCTTTTTATGTGTGGAACTTAAAGCTTAACGTTCGCTATTTTTTTAAAAGCCTACCTTAGACTCCAATTTTACAACCGCCCAAGTATCTGAAAATAAAAATAGTATTATCTCAGCTCATCTATCCTATCAGCTCTTCATCACTCAAATGGTATAAAAGTTTTAAACTTTCTTACAATCTCTGTAATATAACCCTATTTTATAACTGATTTGAACCCGCGTAAGCTATCTTAACCTATACCAAGTTTTCTTTAACAAACGTGCAAGCGTGTATGAGGTTCGTTAGATTATTATTTTAACATAATCAGTATTTAGTTTTTGTTTAAAGTATAATATATTAATATGCATAATTACTAGACGTAAAACTGATTTATCATCGATAAAAAAAACGTCACTGGTTGAGCAAATACCAAAGTGCCCCCCACAAGCTAGCCTACAACAAGAACTCAGATGTCGTTGCAATTCTTCAGACAACCGCGGACACTTTATTATTCAAGAATCAAACCTTTTACTGGAAAAATCTTCAATCCACTCCACTGCGACACTCCAAGCCGATAAACCATGGACATCAGAATCATTTCAATATGCACATCCAATCTCGACATATATACTCTAGCTTTCTAATGTTTTAGCTTTAGATGCAGTAGGTATATCCATATTAAGACCATTCCTAAACATCGCGCAAACATTTCTTTACTAAATCGATAAGAAACATAATTATAAATCATTTAGTAAACCAACCATCCAACCACAACCTTCCACTCCTTTTTTAAAGATACTCTAACATCTCCTAAAAAAAAAAACAAAGAGTGAAGCAGCCATAGTCAACTCAATCCACAAATAAAACCTACACATTCTTAATCAGTAATCAATAGACGCCTTGAAGGCTGTTTAGCTCGACAATTAGCTGGGTTCAAAAAAGACGCAGTCTGGGTTGCCATGAGTCGCGGTTTACGAAGGTACAAGGAACACTATCAGTTATCAGTCACCGCAGCCAGTGGGAATATAGATATTAGCGGATAGGCGAGATCCTCCCCAAAAACCAAAATCCCTAAACTGCAACCCGAACGCTCGACCAAATGATATAGGCGGGCGTTTTTTAATAGATAATACCCTTTACCTTGCCATTTGCTATAATAAGGCGCACTTTCACGCCAAAATAAAAACTCCTTACTCAAAGGCCCCCCGGTACATAGAACTACTCCAAATTTCGTCAGTCCAATTTACCCCAGCCCACTGGAATCTCGCAAATTGAAGCGCTAGGGCTATGCGCTAAAGCGAATTCAGCCAGTCACCATGCTAGCGTGGTAATCCTGCAAGATTGAGTCGGTGAATGAGCTGTTTTATGCTGGGACCTAATCGAGAGCTAGGCATTATAAAGATACAGGAAGCGAAAAGCCCCATCCATCACGTCAATTTGCATATTAAATCACAACTTGTGGTTGTGTGTGTTTTTGTGTTTTTTTTTGTTGTGTGTGTGGGGTGGTTTGTGTAGATCTCCACAATAGATGTCTTTGGTCAGCCTTCTTCAAGACGTCAAAAATATATCCAATTATCTCATAACTAATCGCTTGACATGCCTCGCAGACTGCTTTTTTCTATTTCTTTCACTTGGATTGTGGTGCTTTCGTGACGACACAGAGCTATATCTAAAGTTGACACAATCTCTACTACGCAACTCTGGAAAATATAGGCTATTATCGATGTGCATGGTCGAAGGTCAGCCATATAGCCGCGTTATTGCCACATATCGAGAGTTCACGCAAGGGTAAGGCGATTGACTGGATTTAACAAGATCTAGATTTATTAAGATGGCGTTCGAGAATAGCCAGCGCATAATAAGTGCCTTATGGGCGCGCTTTGCTGTTCGCGTGACCAATCGACGTTAAGAGTGACGCTGAGAAATCCGCTCGGTTAGCTGAGCAATTCGCCCAAGCTCATTAGTATACCGCTTACTAATCGAAATGCTATGTTATTGCCCAACCTCTCAATATTATAAACCTACCGCTCCACTGAACATGGGAGACAAAACATACTTAGCATTAGATAAACTAGAAAGGTCTTCGGAAAGCTTAAGGGTATTATCGTCGCGACTCTGTCTTAGCACTGTAACTGCTGGTTTCAGCTCATGAATGCAGAGTGATTTAGCTCCCAAAGTTTTTGTGCACCGCGATTTCGCGTCACTTGTAGAAGATGACGAATCAATCCACACACTTAAGAGAGAATTAGCCTATAATCAGCAGTCAAGCTAAGACAGCCCAGTTACCCTACTTACAAGGGATTGTGGAATATCCGCTTGTTATTCATAAGCCAGGGGTGCCGAATAATTGTGGTAGTTGTTAAGGGATTTGCCGAATTAGCACCTCTGCGTAGTATGAGACATAAAGAAAAGGACACTCTCTATCGTGCCGATCGATAACTTCTTCCCTGGAACGATATTAGCGCTTATAAGCACGCGCCAATGAGTTTAAATTCGTTAAGATTATATGCGCGAAGAAGACATAAGTGACACACGAATATCTGTTCAATGGCGTATTGTACTAGAGTAATAAAATTGTGTATTAGTACCATAACAGATTTAATACTTACGAAGGGGATACGAAAATGAAACAGAAATAACTTTAAACTTGCAACACAAATCCGCATTAAACCCACATTTAGGAGCTACGATGAATTTATATGATCAAATGAAAACTTAGGAGCTATTAAAAGGTTAACTTCTAATCACGCTTAAAACAATTCCTATCCTTAGCGCCTTTACCATTCGGTCGCAACTATACAAAGATTTTAATTACAATAATTGATGTAACATATCTTCGCTGTATTTCTTTTAATGAGTTGCAACTTACTCAAACATTCTACATTACCTAATAATTATTACTAGAATTATCTAATTATTTAGGTCTAGGAGGGTTTAATAGAACGAAAGCTGTATTTAATAATGCAATCTAAAGTACCATGTTTAGCGGACTTACTGCATGACTATAAATGAGATACACCCACCACTAAAGTAAATAGCTAAAAGAAACCTTTGAGTAACAAAAAATTCTATAAAACACTCTTTAAAAAGAATCTTTTTTCAGACGTTGTAAATAAATAGAAGATGCAAGGTAAGGAACAAAAAAAATAAAAGATTTATATAATTTAATACTGAATATATACTTACTAGAAATAAATTCTGAAATAAATCATGAATATTTAACAATACGTATATATCGACTAACACACTACATTATAAAAATTAAGAATATAACAAGTGCAATTAGATGAAAGTAACAATCACAATAACATAAACCGTCTTATTAGATGTGAAAAAGGATTCAAAAGAAGCCTTTAAACCTATAAAAAATTAATTATATTAATTTACAAAGCAAACTCTGTGAAGGCATCTTTTCACGACTGTAAAGCTGTAAATTAATAAAGTCAATCGTTTTATAAATATTGAAACACCTTTAATTATTCGGAAAAAAAATAGATTATCGGATAAACAAAGACAAATATAACAAAATAAGAACTCATATCCAAATCTAACTAACCTGTTGACAGTGTTGTTCTAAACACCATCTCGCCAAAAGCAAATTTAATAGCATAAACCTTCCCTACTGGAGAGCGCCCTGACTATAAATCACACCATTTATCATCTAATCCTCAATATAACCAAGTGTGGAACTATTAAATCCGACAAAATAGTATTCACCAATTCTGAATATTACATGTCAAATCATCTCAAAAAAGCTTAGATAATCCTTGGTATTGACCATACATTTAAAAAACACTCGTGCCTACGCAAGAACATCAAAAATAAGGCTCATCTTGTTTAATATAGACGTAGCCTGAATCTACTAAAAACCATACACCCGAATTGCAGGGACTATAACTCCTCAGTCATGTCGAGCTTGCCAAAAACCGTTTGTTTCACCGTTAATTGTTCACAACTTCACAGTCGCGAAAAAGCTAAAAGGTATGAGATTAGCACACAAGAGACAAGTTCAGCTATTAAGCTAGCACTATTATTTTTCAGACCGAATTTACATAATAGCCGTAATCTATCACACCACTCCCCAATATATCCGTCTCCTAAAACAAACAAACTTTCACGAGTACTAACTATCACACATTCTTGATGATCTAACCATTTAGTGGACATATAACGACTTTGGCCCATTTAAACAGAGTGATTCTGCATAATCGATGTTGACATGTATTATACATTTACCTTCTATAAATTATGAGAGCAGCGTTATAAAGGGAAATTATCATTGAAATCATGAATGTAGATGAGCCAATCTGAAACCTTAAACACTACAACCACTAACTCATAAACCAACACTATTAGCTTCAAACCCATCTTCTACTAATAGACTTAAAAATCATAAACTCACACACTAAAGAATGATCAGTTAAGCAAGATAATCGAGCACTGTCCAAAACCTCCCTCCCACCCACGACCCGGTTCTCCTGTTAGGGCATAATGTGATAGCATGAATTCAAAAACAACAAGGATGTGTTCAACGTTAATTAAGAACTTTCAGCCTTACAGGCATGTACACCACGGTTCCAAGGCCAACCACAGGAACTAATTACCAACCCGACCTCACATACCCACGCTCTAGAGGATTAATAAATAATCAAGAAGGTATGAATTGTTGTGAGATCTTATTAGAAACACATACAATATTGAGCGCTTTAACTAGACAGATTAACTGTTAAAATACACAAAAAACAAGATTTGAAACATATCAGCTCAATAAAAAAAATTCCACAGTTGACACTTATAAATAGTCTTTTTTTAAACGCTTATTACCTATACTGAACACGATCTACACCGCCCAGCTCTTTCAACAAATCTTATCACTACATATAAACTAAGACAAACTTCCGAAAAATTGCCAACACAAGGATCAGCTTCTGTACCAATATGTCCTCTGTCCTGAAGTCAATCTTATTGTAAACGTGGCTCCCACACATCTATACTCACTTTTCATGCACAAAGGAACAGTGCATATGTCCTGGACAACACCTCCACAATTATTCATTATGCATATCATATCGTTTGTCTTCAACCAATATAAACCATTCAATACACTTCTCTGTATCATGTAGTTATCTACTGTGCAATTGATCAAACACTTGACCTTACAAACAATCTCTGTCACAACCTATTTTCCCAACCCCCACTCTCATTCCCCACCAAACTAAACATTTACCCCTTCTACTCAAACTCCTCAGTATTAACACAACTGCAACCCCTGCATCACTATCCCACCGTTACAAAATAATCGCCTAACTTCGAAAATTTCCTTCAACTATAAGCCTATCATACTCCTAAACATCTTCTCAAACTTAATTAGTGTTAATAACTCAACTGTGACACTAATCCACACACTAGATTTTCTATGACGTCTTATAATCACACTGCATCTCATTCCTCCTCCTTTACCGTGCAATCACCTTACGTGCGTGTACACCTACTCCTAGCAAATGCCCTCAAATTATAGTCAACTGTAAATCATTTACACAACACATACTAATAAAACGTAATACTACTTACACATACCCTATCATCCCAATACAGACCATCTTCACTTAACATCCCCAAATCAAATATAAAATCCATATCAGTCTTCATAACACTTAAAAGACGAATTTTTTATAATCTATATCCTCTGCTATAATTATAGATCTTCCCAAATCTTTCACTATTACCATCCTCCCAACAATATTCACTCTCCCAATTAGTACCATAATCCATAATCCATACAAAATTCAAATTCACATAACACTTCAATAATCTCCTAACTCCAAAATAACTTAAAAACATAATAAATAGTAATAAATATACACCACTCTATACCACACCCTCACAATCTCAAATTCACAAAATATACACACTACCCCCACCCTCTTTCTCCTCAACTCACTATTCTCTTAAAAACACAAACTACCTCCAAATACCTATCTCCACCCACACTACATCCCCCACAACCTCCATTATACCCTCCTACGAAATCCCTAAAAAAACCCTCAACAAACTCTGCATCCTTACTGAATCCCCAAATCATACCCCCAACTCACCCTCTACTCTCCCCCCCGTACCTCTTCCTCAACCATCGCTCACCAATCCATATTATAATACAGACCTCTCCCAACCCTTCCCAATCTCCCAAAATTCCACACCCACATTCTCAACACCCCCACACCATCACTACCCTCTCATCCCCCTCAATCCCCTCAACTCCCCCCCTCCTTTAATCTTTTCACCCACATAAAAAATCACCATTATTACTTCACCCAACCCCCTCCCTACACCCCATATCACTCCCCCCCCTAAATATACCTCTACTAATCACATACTTAATAACCCATCATAACCAAAATCTTAATCTCCAACCCATTAAAAATCCTTAACTTCTCTCACCCCCACTACCACCCCCCCCACCACCACTTTACCCTCACACCTCATACTCCCCCAAACCACTCTCATTCCACCAAAACTACCCCCACCCTCCCACCCTACTCACTAAATACCCAACTTAAACACTAATACTATACCATTACCCCCCCACAAAATCCAATCAATCATATCCTAACTCACACCATCTTATACCCACACAAACACCTACTCTCAGACTCATCAACCCCAACCCAACACCCCCCTAACAAACCTCCAATCCCCTCTTCCCCCCTCACTTATTTCAACATAACATTCATTCACACATTTACTCCCCCACCTAACAACAAACCATCATCAATCCTCCAACCTGTCATCCCCCCACACCCCCACTCCCCTCTCTAATGTCTATCACCTACTTCTCCCCCCACCAACCCACATCCCCCCCACCCCCATTCCTAGAAACACCCACCCATACCCCCCACCTTCATAACACCCACACACTACCACTACAACCCTCCCCCCATATCTTCCCCAAACCAATAATCCTCCCAAATACACCCCCCACCCCTACCTTAACCCTCCACACCCCCTCATCCTAACCTAACTTCCTACCCCAATATACCCACCACAAACCCTCTCTCTCACCCAAACCTCTCACCCACCCTCCCCCCACTCACCATTTCCACAACCTCCTCACTCCCTTCTACTCCCTACCACCCAACCTTCCTCATACCATCACCCCCACTTCACTCCCTCTCCCCCCCCCCCCCTTTCCTCCCCCTCAAAACACCTTCTCCCCTCCTCACCAAAAAACACCCCACTACTTCAACACCACCCTCACCCTCCCTACTCACCCTCACATCATCCTTACCCTCCCCTAATCCCACCACCACCACCACATCTCCAACATAACCTACCCACACAACCCCTCCAAAATTACTCCCATCCCATACAACCTCTCCTTTACACCACAACCCCCACCACCAATACTTTCTCTCCTCCCCCTTAAATCCTTAATCAACCCCTCAAAATCATCATTCATAAAATCAAAACCTCAAACACCCCAATACTACCCACCCCCCCATCTATCAATCCCCCCCCTAACCCTCCACTACCTCCCACCAACCACCTCCCTACCTCCCATCTCTCTTTACCTACTCCATACCCAATCCCTCCCTTCCATCCATCACATACCCCCCTCTCTCCTCCTATACACTCCCCCCACCCTAATTCAACCCCCATACCTACTCCTCATACATCAAAAAACACCCTTCTTTCAAACATTCCCTCCCAATACCCCCATACCACCTTACACAACCCCCCTCCACATTATCATACCCCCCCACCCTCTACCACCTATCAAATCACACACCTACACCTTCCTATTTTTTTTCCCTTTAATTTCAAATCCCCTCACCACATCACCCCCCCCAATTACCTCCATACACTCCATATCCATCCCTTATCCCACACTTAATCCTCTATCCCCCTATCCAATTTTAACATCTTCTATACCTCCTCCCTATTTCCTTACTCCCATCCCTCCCCACCCCAAACTCAACCCTTTAACCCAAAATCCACCTAACCACCCACTACCACACCCAACCCACCCTTTATACATACACTAATAAAAATTCAACATCACCTCACTCCCACCCTCCTTCCACACCCTTCACATTCCCTTCCCCCCCATACCCTCCTCCTCCCAAAACCTCCAACACAAATCACCCCACTCTCTCAAATACACAACCACCCCCACACATCCAACCACCCCCATTCCCCCCCCCACAACATCAACTCCTCACTACAACCATCCCCCTCTCTCTTAATCACAAAAAACCACTATAATAATATCTCTCTCACCTCTCTCATATATATACAACCACCTACATTCAACACCCTTCACCATCTTACCCCCTAAAACACCCTATAACACTACCTTTTAATCAATTCCCACACCACACCACAAAACTCTCCAACCTTTCCACATATTATCAAACCCTACATCCACTCTAACACTCTCTAAAATCACATCACACCTACCACCCCCCCCACATACCCTCCCCCCAACAAACAATCTTCTACTACATCTACCATCAACCCCCCAATCCCCATCACACCCAAACACATTACTACCTAACACCCTCCCCCATACTCTCTACCCCTCACTTCTCCCCCTACCCAATCCTCTACCCCACTCATTCTTACCCTTCCCCTACCTCACCTTTACCCAAAATTCACAACATCACTCACCCCCACCTCTACCCTTCATAAATCCAACTCACACCCCATCCTTTCTCCCCAAACAATCCCTCACCCCCACTCTAATCCTCACCTTACAACCAAATTTCCCTTCAAACCACCTCCACCTTATCAACCCCCTTCCCAACTACTAACCTTCCAAAAACATCTCCCAATCATCTACTCACCCACCTCTCTTATTAATCCAACACCTTCCTACTTTATCCACATTCCACCAACAAACCTCACTCCATACTTAACCAAACCTCATATTCAAACAAACTCTCTAACAAAACCTTAAATACCCACCACCATTCATCCTTACCCAAATTCACCACACCCCTTCCCCCCCCTCCCCACACCCCACTCCAACCCCAACCCCTCAAATCACTTCCACTACATTCTAATATCCACATCATCTCTCCTCCTCATCCACCCCAATCTACCTCCCCCTCTTCTAAAACTCATCTATCCTACCCACCCCCCAATCACACAACTAACATTACATTTCCCCAATCCAACCTACCTCCCCCCTCAAACATCACTACCTTACTCTCTTACTCCCAAACCACCTCACCCCCCACTAATACCTCATCATCCTCACCCACTAAACCCCTTATAATTATCACATCTCTCAATACATCATTTACATCCATCATCTTCCAATCATCTACTACCTCCTCATACACAAACCACCTCCTAACATTCTCAAATATACTTAAATCCTTCTACAAATCTCTCACATATCTCCATTATTACCCCCCATAAACTACACAACTCCTTCTCTACTCTTCAAAATCACCTCCTATTCAATCATCTCCTTCTCCTCCACCCCATACCCTCTCCCATTTCATTCCACAACAACTCTAACATTCAAACTACCCACCTAACATTCCTTACAATCCTCACCTTCTCAAAAACAAAATATCACTAACAACAAATCTCTCACCTTCACCACCCCACTACTCATCACAAATATCAACATTACCTCTAAAATCTCCCTCCACCAACCTCACCCAACAAATCACCCCTAACCACCCCTCCACTCTCCACCATATTAATCCTATAACCTCCAAATACTCCATTTCCTATACCACTCACCTCCTCACATTTACCCAAAATACCTCAATTCTATCTCCTTCCCCCCTCCCTTCCACCAAATACCCTAACTCCCACCCAAAACCTACAAATACCCATACTCCAAACAACTCAATCACACCATATCACTCAACTTACTATTTCCTTCCCTCCTCTAATCAACCCAAAACAACAAATAAATCTCACAAAAACTCAACATCTTCCCCCCCTATCCAAACCCCAACCCCACATCCCACCCAATCTCCCCTTACAATCCCTTCCTCAAATCACACACTAATTATAACTATAAACAATCAAATAAACAACACCAACTCCCAACACCCCCCCCCTTACACTACCCCCAATCATACACCCTACACTTCCCCAACCCACTTCTCATACAAAATAACCACCCACAACACTATCCCCCCTTACACCATTCAAACTCTTTCAATCACACCCCTCCCTCCAACATCAATCAACACCTATCATCACCAAATTATCACACTCCAAACTCACATATTCCCCTCCCAAAAACCCACCCCTCCACCACTCATAACCCCCCCCTCCACACCCAACAACCCCTCCACCACAAAAACCTCACAAACAAATCCCAACCCCCTAACCTCCCACACCCCCAACCAACAAACCCTCACCATAAAATAACAAACAACACCTCCCACTCCCACCCTCACACTCACAACTCAACCACTCATCACACAAACACCACACCCACCACCCCCCCACACCCCCTTCTCCTAACATCCCCATCCTCACAAAACTCCCCTCCCCCCCCCACATACTCACCTTACCCTCCCCAATTTAAATCTCCCCCTCCTATTCTTCCTTTCACAACAACCCACCCCTACCCACCAACCTCCCTTCCCCTCCCCCCCCCCACCTACCACCCTCTACTACCTCCAACACCCTCCCCACCCCCACCATCATTACCATACCTACTCACTACCATCCACATTCTCCATTACCACCCAATCACACCCTTACCACACCTTACTCTCATCATTATCCAACAACCCAAACCCCCCTCCTTCAAATCTACTCATACAACCTCTCCTTATCTCCTTACCCTTACTCTCCCATTTCCCTCATCCCTCATTCATACCCTCCTACCCTTCCACAAACTATCTACCCTCTACACCTCACCCACCCCCCCTACCACTCCTTCAAATACTACATCACATTCATCACTATCCTTCCCACCCTCCACATCTTCACACAAACAACTTATTACCTTATCCTCATATTTAAATCATCCTCACCCCCACTTCTCAATCACCTCATTTTACCTCCCCCTCAAACAAATACAACTCTCAAATACCATTTCCTCTCAAACAACTCTCCAACCCATAACTACCCTACATCACTACCCCATCTCCTCACCCCCACCTCCCTTCCAAAACAAAACCTTTAACACCCCATTAATCCAACCCCTACATTCACCTCCCCATCCCCCCCCAATTAACAAATCCTTCCAATCATTACCAAATCACTCCTAACTCCTCAATTTCTACCCTCAACTCCCAACCTCATCACTTACTACTCAACCTCCTCCCTATCAACCTTATCATTTCCAAACTCTTCACATCAATTACCCATCTATACATTCAAATAATCCTCTATTTACTATAAACCACCTTACAATCACCCCCCTTCACAACCATACCTAAAAATACAAAAACACCATCTATCACACTAAACCCAAAAAAAATAAACACACCCTCAACCATCCCTAACACATCTTCACCAAAATACTATAACCCCCTTCCAACCCCACCACCACACCCAAACAAACAACCACCACACAAAAAATTTACCTACTACTCCAAACTCCCCAACCCCAAATCAACTACCCCTACACTATTATCCCAACAAACTTCATACACCTAACACCCCACTCTCATCCCCCACCAAATAAAAATCCAACCTCCACCCAATCCCCCAACAACTCATACAAAAAATCATTAAAAAAAATTCCAATCCAACCACACATATCCCCCAATCCCATACAAATCATACATCAACTCCCACCACCTACACCCTACCACACAACCAACCATACCCCAACACACCAAATACAAAAACTACAAACACTCAACCCCTACCACTTCATTACCAATCCCAAAAACCCCCCCACACAACCAACACCCTATACACCACCAAAACACTCCTACCCTACCACCAACCCCACTCACATCATCAACCTCATAAACCCATTAAACTACTAACATACACACCCTACACACCCAACTCCACCCACTTAACACTACCTAACAATCTATAAAAAAACTCTCATCACCCACTTTCACCTACAAACACCACATATCACACATAACCCACTTAATCCCCACCACTAATCTCACACCCAACCAAAATCAAATCTATCACCACCCTCAAAATCACACTAACATATTAATATCCCACCTACCCCCCTAAAAATCCCCTCACACCACCCAACTCACCCCACTCCATCCCAATTTATACCTAACTAACTTATACCCACCCCCCATCTCAACACAATCATACATAACCCCATCAATCCACCCCACCCCTCAATTACCACCCCCATCCCAATTCAAAAATCCTCATAAATAAACACAAACCACACCCTCCCTTAACCTCAAAAATCTTTCAAACCCAAACCCAATAGCAATACAAGACTTACACCATCCTCCAAATAAACACCCTACCCTAACAAAATCAAACTCCCACTTAACAAAACTACTCTTCCTATTAAACTTCCCCACATACCCCTCCTAATAACCACCAACACAACTCCCCACAAAAACCCAATCCAAATAACACTCACCACTTAAACAAAACCCACCCCTTCTAACCCCCCAACACTCTCAAAATCAAACAACTAAAAAACCCTAACAACTTAAAAATAATCCCACAACCAACTCTAAACAAAATACCAACCACCAATACACAAACAAAAAAACACCCACCAACTAACAATAAATCCTAATACCACAAACAAAACAAACTCTATCACAAAAACAAAACAACAACATACACCTACTATAAAACTTACAAAACAATTACCTTCTACCCCACTACCCCCAACACCATAACCTCAACTAAACATATACACAAACTACAACCCAACACCCACAAACAACACAAATAAAACCACTCAAACACCATCTAAACCCCCTACCTCCCCCTCACAAACCCTCTAAAACACTCTAAAAATACACACCCTTAAAATCCAACACCTTACACCCCCTTACAAACAATAACCACAAACAACATCCTACCAAAACATAAAACCTCATCAAAACCCACACTAACCTACCCCAACCCACACTCTCTCACACCACTCACCAACTCCCACACAACAACCATACACCCATACACTAACCACACAACCCCCCCCCACACCTCACTAACCAACCTACAATCCCCCCCCCCAACTACCCTCCTACAACCCATACCCCAACACCCATCCCTCACTAACCCTCCTATCACTACCACACCTCCCAAAACCACTAAACCTAAAACCCATATACTACACCAACACTACTAACCACCAAATTACCCCTCCCTACAACAAACTCTCCTTAAACTCCAAACAACAATAACCAACAAACCCAACCTACCTACACACACCCACCTACTCCCACCACCCCCCACACACCACACCTCCCCACACCCCCCACCCCTCCAAACCAATACCCTATAAACAACCTTCCCCACACCACTCCACCCACCATCTCATAACACCACCACACACCCCCTTCCTCCAA
Organism: Psychrobacter sp. AH5; assembly: GCF_040371085.1. Classification (NCBI taxonomy): domain Bacteria; kingdom Pseudomonadati; phylum Pseudomonadota; class Gammaproteobacteria; order Moraxellales; family Moraxellaceae; genus Psychrobacter; species Psychrobacter sp. AH5. Next base: position 36,830 of record NZ_JAMBMT010000006.1, on the reverse strand, counting down.
CCACCTTCCTACCTATCCAAAAACAATAACCACTACACACCCCCATCTTAACACCCTCCCAACCAACCCCCCCCCCCAACCCACACCCACATAACACCACACTCTCTCACCACTCCCCCCCAACCAAAACCTAATTATACCCATCATACCACTAATATACACCCCCATTCAAACCACCTACCCACTAATAATCAATATACTTACCCACTTCACCTATTCTACTCACCACTTCCCCAACCTAAATTCCTACCCAACCACCATCCAACATTTCATCCTCAACACACCCACTCACACTTCACTCTCACACCACCCCAACTTCCCCCCCACAACTCACACCACACCTCCCCATTACACTATCACCCATAACCATCTCAATCCACCAACAAACTTTCTTTCACCCCTTCCAACAACCTACCACCTTACACACCACTCTCAATTCCCACTCCACCTCCCCAACCACCACTTACATCCTAACCCCCTACTTCAATTATCTTCCCTCCCCACTCTCCCCACTTCAACAAACCCTATTCCTAACACCTCCACACCCACCCACCTCACAAACCCCCACAATCCCATCCAACCACTCTCCACACTCACATATCCCCACCCCTTCCCCATATCCAACTCCCATCCACTCACACTCCCCCACAACTTTAACTCTTACTACATTCACTCAAATAACACTCAACTCTACACACTACCCTCCCTCCCCCCCCCCCTAACCCACCCACTCCCCCCTCCACATTCTCACTAACCCCCTCTCACAAAAATTCCCCCAACCCACACCATCTCAATCCTCCTATCCCCACTCACCCTTCCTTCACCATATTACAACTCCACCAACTCCATATCATCAATCTTATAAACTCAATCTACACAAACCAACCCTCCCACCACCCACACAATCCCCTACCAACCCCCCACACAAATCCTCACCCTAACCTACTCATAATCCAACCTCAAAACACTCTCATACCCTCCACAATTCACACCCTCTTTATTTACCCAAACACCTCCCATCAAACACCATAACTATTTTACTCTACTTACCTTCACCAAATACCACAAACACCCCCCACCACCAACCCAACCCCCCCCCACACCCCACAAAACCACACACCCCAACCCCACACCCCAAACACACCCACCACCCCACCCCACCAACAACAACCCCACCACACACCCACACACCACCCCCACACCACACCAACAACACCCATCCACCCACACACCACACCCAACCCCACCCCACAACCACCAAACACCCAACCCACCAAACACACCAACACACCCACCCAACAACAAACCACCCAACCACACCCCACCCAAACAACAACCCACCAAACCCACACACAACCCACCAACACCACACACACCCCACCCCACACCACACACAACCAACCCCCAACACCCACCACACCCCACCCCCCCACAACCCCACCCACCACCAACCCCACCACCAACCAACCACACCCACCACCCCCAACCAACACACCAACCACCAACCCCACACACCCCCAACACCACCACCCACAACCAACCCACCCCCACAACCAACACACCCCACCACCCCCAACCCACCCCACCACCCACCACCCACAACCCCCCCAACACCACCCACCCACCCCACACCCCCCCACCCACAAACCCCCCCCCCACCCCCCCAACCCCCCCCCCCCACCACCCCACCCCCCCCCACCACCCACAACCCACACCCCACCAAAACCAACCACACACCCACACCACCAACCCCCAACACCCCACACCACCCAACACCACACCCAACCCAACACCTAACCCAACCCCCACCCCCACCACAACCACCACACCCCACAACACACCCACAACACAACACCCCAACCCCAACCCAACCACACCCCCACACCCCCCCAAACCACAAACCCAACCCCCCCCAACACAACACAATCCCACAACCCAAACCATACCCAACCACCCCCCATCACCACCACCACAAACATCCCTTCCAAACTCACCCCTAATCCTCATACAACAAACACCAATATAAAAACAAACACCCCCATACAAAATACCTCCCAACCACCAACCCCAACCCACTCATAAACTAACCACCATCACACAACAAACCAACACACCCTCTCCCAATCATTACAAAACATCATCCCACACACCCCCTCACTACCACTCCCTACCTATCCCCATCTCCACACAACCACAATACCCCTATATCTTTCCATCCCTCAACAATTCCCTCAACTCCCATCCACCAAAAACACCTCATATCCCACCCCTCAACACCACTCCCATCCAACCACTCCTAAATCAACTACACACCCTCATAAACACATCTACCCTCACTCAACCTCCTCCCTCTCACTAAAACAAACCCAACACATACCATAATAAACCCCTCTCACCCTCCTATCCTCACACTCAAACATTCCCACCCCCACATACAACACCTACCCAATACACAACCCACTTATTCCACATCCCATATTAATATCAATCCCTCACCCTTATCACTTCAATCCATTCACCCATCCCTATCCAAATTATCTCTTATCCCCAAAACACCATTCAATACTCAACACCAATCCACATCATATATCATCTAACACACATCTATCACTCACCCTCCCACCCTTACATTAAAATCACCTACCTACCCACCATCACTAACAACATCTCCCCCTCTATTACCTAAACACTCATTACAACTTAATCCCCCCCCCACTTTACCTACTTCCCTTCCCTCCCCTCATCTACCCCTCCCTAACCCTAAATAACCTCAAACAAATACCACTCACAACCTAAACTACACACTTAAACTAAATACTATAACACAAATCTCACTATTCTTCACTCTCCCTCACACAAAAAATATATCTCCCAACCCTCAACCTAACTCACAAAAAAATCCAACCAAATATCCCATAACCCCTCACTACACTCCACACCCCCACTACAAAACCACTCCACACTCAAACCTACAACCACCACCCATTACTCTCAAAACCCAACAAAACCACACTAACCAAACAAAAAACACCATCAAATCCCCTCTCAACACACCAACCACCACCCACTTAACAAACCCCCTATCCCCTTATACCTCTTAATAAACTCAACAAAAAACCACAACCTACAAACTAAAAATAAAACCCTACAAACAACCAACATCCACCAACAATACTACCACCATCCAAACACACTCAACCACCCTACACAAATCTCACCTCCCCTATCCCCCCACCTCACTACCCACACTCCTCTCATACTATTCCAAACACTCCACCTCTCCCCAAAAACCATCATCTCCCCCAAACATCACCCAAACCACCCACATCTCCCACCTCTCACCCAATTCCACATACTCCAAACACACATCCCACCCAAAATCACCAAAACTCAACACCCAATTAAATATCAAACTCATCTACTTACACACCCACAAACTCCAACACAACCATCTCTCACACAAAACAAACACCCATCAACTACCACAAACCACCCCCTAACTACCCCCAACACCCCCCAAAATACCCCACAACAACACCCCACCCCCAAACAACCACCCCACTACCCAACCACCCCCCCACACCACACCCCACACCACCACCCAACACCACAAACCCACCCCACACCCACCACACAACACATCCATCAACACCAACATCAACACCAACCACCCACCCCCCAACCACCACCAACAACACCCACACCACCACCCACCACACCCCCCCACCCACCCCCACCCACACCCCCACAAACAAAACCCCACCCAACACCCACCCAAACACACCACCCCCACACCACCACCCCAACCCACCACCCACCACCCAACACCAACCCCCAACATACTCCCAACCCTCCCCATTACACATCCAATCATTCCTCAATTTCTCATCTACCCCCTCTCACTCCTACCCCTACTACTCTTTACCACTCCCCTCAATCTTCTTATCCATCTATAAAAATCTCAACATCTCTAATTCCATCACCATCACCTTTCCTTCCACCCACCACTCACAACACACCACACCCTTATCATAAACACTCACTAAATTACTAAAACCCATACCAACATCAATTCCAAATCTCTCCTCCCCACACCTCAAATCCCCCATTATCCTCCATAAAAAACACAAACAAACCAATAAATTATTATAAACTATCCTCCCTCTCTCCAACACTCCCAACAAACACCTCACCTACTCCACACAATTACACTCCTCATATCCATACTCTTACTCAAAATCCTTTACAATCCCACATCATCTTACCTCATCCTTCTCTCTTCAAAAACCCACACTCTCTTCAAAATCTTCCTAACTCTCCAATCCCTCTCAACCCTCCTTCTACAATTCTTCAAATCATAACTCTACTCCCCCACCTCTTTACCTATATCCTCATCTTCCCATTTCTTAACTATCTCAATCCCCTCTACATCTCACCCTATCAACCTCACATACATTACATCCAACCTCCAACAAACAACCTCCTTCAATCCATTTCACCCCACCCAACAAATCAAACTAACACACCTCAATTAATCTTCCATTACTTTACAACACTACTCTCACTCTCTTATCACACTCTTACCTTCCATCCATCCTACTATCCAAACTCTCCCCTAAAATTATCTCTCAATTCTCCATTACTCCTCATCCCTCACCCCTCACAATCATCCTATCAACCTCAAAAACACTCCTCCTCACCTCTACTAACCCACCAACCCCCTTCCAATTTCTCAACACTACTACAACCACCTCCTCTTTATCTCACAAAAATATTAATATTAAACCTTCAAATCTCAACTCCCAATCTAATACATCTCAAACCCCTCCCCCTTCTCAACTATCATCTATCTACCAAAAATTATACTCACAACTCTCAACACCTCCCTTCATCTATACAATACATCTACAATCTCTTCATCCTCCTAATCACCCTTACAATCTTATCAATTATCTTATTAACTATCTAACACAACATTATCTACTTAAAACATCAAAACCACAACTACCTTACTCCACCTTACCCTCACCACCCAACACCCAATACCCACCAACCCTAAACCCCCAAACTTCCCTACCTCATCCAACATCCACCCCAATCCCCAACTTCTCACAATCCCTTATCCAACACACTCAAACCCACAAAATCTTATCTCCATACCTTTCCTCTAACTATCCACCTAAAATACAACCACATCCATACCCACAAACTCATAAAAAAAACCATCTAATCCAACAACCACAACTCCCAACCACCACCACAACACTCACACATCAAAACACTTAACTCTAAACCATACCTACCTCACCAACCACCTCCCACATCCCCCCATACACTCCAACCATCATCCAACCCTCTACCCCCACCCACCTAAATCACACTCCACCCTCCCAAACTCTACCCCCCCAACACACCCCCACAACCCTCATCAAAAACCTAATACCCCACAACCCTCTACAACCCTCCCCCCACCACCCTCAAATACCACAACCACCACCACCACACCACACCACAACCACCACCAAATCACATAACACAACTACACTCCTCTACCCCACCAACACCCCAACACTCCTCACCACATCCCCATCTAATCCCACCCCAAACCTACACCTCCCACCTACATAACTATCCCCTTCAACCCCTCCTCACAAAAACCACACCCCCACACCAACCTCAACCACAAACCCCCTCACCACATATCCATAACAAAACCTCCTCCCCTATAACCCACCACCACCCTACCACTATAACACAAAAAATCCAAATAACAATTCCAACAACCTCAACACTCACCCCCCTCCCATACCCCCCACATAAAACCAAACAACTACCCTCCCTAATCCTTATAACCCCCACCACTCCCACCCCTCCAAACAAATCACCCAACCCTCATTCTCTCTCCATCAAACACCACCCCATATATCATCTACTCCCTCCTAACCCTTACCTAAACCCTCCCCACTATCCAACCAAATCTCACTACCCTACCCTCCACACCCCCTACTAAACAAATTACATCCCCCCAATTACAAAAACCCTCCTATACCTCCTACCCACCAACCACCTTACCAATATAAACAATCTCTATCCAACCCAACCCATCCATTCTTACAAACTCACCATAAACAATCTCAATCCCCCCCTTATAAACTAACAATACCCACCTACTCTCACATCACCCCCTAAATCTCAACTCACCCTCTCCCCTTACCTATCACTACCACCCCAACAACAAACTCCTCATTACCAACCACTCCATTCATCATCCTCAACACCCACAATCTCTTACTCCCCCCCATCACTCTCAACTCTCCACATCAATCTTAACAACATATCTATCCTACACTCAACTCCCAAACCCCTATCATCATCACTTCATTATCCATAATATCAAAACCTTACACCCCAATCATCTCTCTCTTAAACCTTCCACACAATTAAAACCCTCCTTACTCATCTCCCTCTCAACAAAAACCACTCACCCCACTACCACCCTACCCCAACACTCTAATCTTCAAACCATCTTCACAACTCTCATACAACAATCATCCACCACCACACCTCCTCCCTATCTAAAAATCCTCAACCTATCCTACCCCCCCCTCTCCCACTACCTTACTCAAATTTCCTCTTATCAATCATCCAACCCCCCCCAATTCATTAACACACTACCAAAACTCTAACATCTACCCATAAAACCCCCTTACAATTACACCCCATAACCAATACAACCCTACTCCACATCCCCTCTCACTCTTACACCTCCCACCAATCACTTACATCAATTACATCTTATAAATACCCCATCCCCACAATCTCACCCACCAATACCACAACTACACTCCCCCCCCCCTATCCCACACACCCTACAACACCCCCACCCCCCCACCCCCCCAAAATAAAAAAACACACCAACATCCCCCCTCAACTCCCAAACCCCCCCCTAACTCCACCAAAACCCCCAACACCACAACCATTCACCACACCACTCAACCTCATTAAACACTACCAACATCCCCACATAACCCCCCACCCAAAACATCCCCCCCTACATTCATACATTCCCACCCCCCAAAACTCAAATAAACACCATTAATTTCCTTCCCCCCAAACACCCAATCCCACCCTACTCTAACTAAAACACTACATCCCAATCCACACTCAAACCCCAACTTTACCCACCATCATTTCATCCCATACCACCCCCCCCAACCAATATCCCATACTCAATCCTTAATCCCACCACTCCCCCACATACCCCAACCAAACCCCCTCCCAACACCACACACTAACCCCACAACCCCAACCCCCCCACCCACCCCCACCAACCAAACAAAACCAACCATCCCACCCAAACCCACACACCACACCCCCCAAACCACCAAACCACACCAACCCAAACACACACCCACCCCCCCCACCAACACCCCCCCCACCCCCAACCCCCCCCAACCAACACCACCCCCAACCCACACCACCACCACCCCACAAACCACCAACCCACCACACCACCCCAAACACCAACCCCACACCAACCCCAACCCACCCACCAACACCCAACACCACACCACCACAACCCACAACCCACAAATACCCCCACCACCAACAACACCCCACCAACAAACCAACACCCACAAACCAACCCAACCCACCAACACACAAACCAACCCAAACACACCACCCCACCCCCCACACCACCACACCCCCCCACCCCACACCCACCACACCCACCACCCCCCCCACAACAAACCCCACACACCACACCCACCAACCCACCACAACACCACCCCCAACACACCACCCCCCCCAAACCCCCCCCACCCACCACCCCCAACCCCACAACCACCACACCCCCCCCAACACCACAACCACCCCAACCCACCCCCCCCCACCCCACCCACACCCCACCCCACAACCCCCCCACCCCCACACCCACCCCCCAACCCCCCCCCCCCACCACCCCACCCACCCCACCACACCCCCCACCCACCCACACACCCCCCACCCCCCCCACCCCCCCACCCCCACCCCCCCCCCACCACCCCAACCCCCACCACCCCCACCCCCCCCACCCACCCCCACCAACCCCACCAACACCACACCCACCCCCCCAACCACCCACCCCCACCACCCCCCCACCACCCCACCCACCACCCACCCCACCCCCCACACCCACCACACCCCCCCCCACACCCCCACCCACCCACAACCCCCCCCACCCCCCACCAACCCCCCCCCCACCCCCACCCAACCCCACACACACCCCCCCCCACCCACAACCCACCCCCCACCACCACCCAAACCCCCCCACCCCAACACACCACCAAACACCCCCCACCCCACCCCCCAACCCCCCCCCAACACCCACCAACCCCCCACCACCCCACCCCCACCCCACCAACACCCCAAACCAACACCCACCCAACCCCACCCCCCCAACCACACCACCCCCCCCACACCCACCCAACCCCACCCCCCACACACCCCCCACCAACACCACCCACCACACACCCACCACCCAACCACACCCCCCACACCCCCAAACCCCACCACACCCACCACCCCCACACCTCCCAACCCCCCAACACCCCCCCAAACCACCACAACCCCCACACCACCCAACAAACCCCACACCCCCCACACCCAACCACCCCACCACCCCACACAACCCCACACCCAACACCAACAACCCCAACCCCCAACACCAACCACACCCCACACCCAACCACACCCACCCACCAAACACCAACCACCACCCCCCACCCACCCCCCCAAACCACCCCCCCCCCCCCACCCAAAACCCACCCCCCCCCCACCCACCCCACCACAAACCACACACACCCCCCACCACACACACCACCACCACATAACACTCCCCCCCACCAAACACAACCACCCCCACACCCACACCACCCCCAAAACACCCCCATATCACAATCCCCAACCCACCACCAACACAACCCCACCCACCACAAACACCACAAACAAAACCACCACCAACCACACCACCAACACCCACACACCCACCCACCAACACACCCCCCATCCATCACCCACCATCCCCCAACCCAACACACAACCCCCCTACCAAAATCACACCACACCAAAACACCACCATACAACTACAACAAATCCCCCCCAACCCCCAAACACCACAACACCACCCTACCAACCACCACCCCCCCACCACCACACCCCACCAACACACCTACCACACACCCCACCAACACACCCAAACAACCCAAAACCCCACACCCACCAAACCACACCCCCCAACACACCCCACCCCCCCCACCCAACCACCCCCCACCAACCACCCCACACCCCACACCCACCCCCCACCACACCCAACCACCCACCCCACCACCCACACCCCACCACCCCACCACCACACCCCCACCACCACACCCAACCCCCCAACACCCCCACACACCCCAACACAACCCCCCACCCCACCACACCACAACCCCCCAACCACACACCAACACCCACCCCACCCACACCCCCAAACCACCCCAACCCCACCCCCCCCACCCCACCCACACACCCCCCAACCCACAACCACCCCAACCCCACCACCCACACACCCACCACACCCCCACCCCACCCCACCAAACCCCACCACAACCACCACACCCCAAACCCCCCACCCACCACACCCCCACCCCAACCAACAAAACAACACACCCCCCACAAACACCCCCCCAACCACCCCACAACCACCCACCCCCACACACCACACACCCACACAACCCCCCCACCAAACACCCACCCACCAACCCATCATAACCAACCCACCACACACCCACACCCACACAACCAACACCACAACCCCCCCCACCCTACCAACACAACACAACCCACCACCACACACCCACCCACAACCACAATACCCAAACCCCACCCCACCCCCCAAACACCACCCACCCAACACCACCACCCCACACCACCCCACACACCCCACAACACCCCACACACAACCAAACACACACAACCCCCACAAAAACTCCACACACCCCCAACCACCCACCACCAAAACACAACCCCACAACCCACACACCCCCCACACCACCACCCACCCCCACACAACAAAAACCCACACAACCAACACCACAACCCCCAAACAACCCCTAAAACTCACCCACTCCAATAAAATATATCCCTCCTACAAAAAAATACCTTTCCATCTCATCCTTCAATACAACTAATCATATCACCCAACCACAATAACCCAAATCAAACAAAAACCACAAACCAATACATAAATACAACACCATTATTACCACAACACTCACAAACTCCTTCTTAACATAAACAATACACTCCTTCTACAATCATCTCCTTACCACCCCCCACCCCTAAATCCCTTATAACCACCACAACACCAAAAAACATCCAACAACCCAAACAAACCCACAATCCAACCATAACCCACCAAACACACCACCCCCCAAAACACCCCCCCCCCACACTCCACAAACACCCAACCCCCAACCCCAACAAACCCCCCACCCCCCCCCCAACCCCAAACCCCACCCCACACCCCACAACCACTCACCCAACCCCCCACAAAAAACCTCTACCACTAACCTCCACACATATTACCCCCCACTCACCCAAAAACTACAACCACCATCTTCCCAACACCCCCAACCCACCCCCCCACCCCTACAATCCCCCCCAACACTCAAACAAACCAAAATCACCCCATATATCCCAAACTTTACACTTTTCCCTCTACTAACCCAAAACCACACATAAACTACTACAAAACCCTAAAACATCCTAATATCCCCCACTACCAACCCAACCCCCCCATCCCACAACCTCCAACCTCACAACCCAATCCCCACAAACCAACCACAACCAACCACAACCCCACAACCAAAAACCCACCCACCCACCCCCCCCCAAACAAACCCACCACAAACACAACCCCAACCCACACCCACCACACCCCCCCCCCACCACAAACCCAACCCACATACACACACCAACACCCCACACCCCACCACCACAACCCCACAACACCCCACCCCCACACCACAACCCACCCCCACCACCCCCCCCACCCCAACAACCCCCCCCCCCACCCCACACAAACCACCACCAACCCACACCACCAAACCCCCCCCACCCACCCCACACCCCCCCAACCCCCCCACCCCCACCCCCCCCACCCACCCCACCCCCCCCCCCACCACACACCCCAACCACCCCCCCACCACCCCCCCCACCCCCCCCACCCCCAACCCCCACCCACCCCCCCCCCCCCCCCCCACCACCCAACCCCCCCAAACCACCACCACCCACAACACCCCCCCACACCCCCCCCCAACACCCCCACCCCCACACCCACCCCCACACCCCCCCCCCCCAACCCCACCCCCCCACCCCCACCACCACCCCCACCACCCCCACCCCCCCCCCCCCACACCCACACACCCCCCACCCACCCCCACCAACCACACCCACCCACAAACACCCCAACCACCCCCCACACCCCCCACCAACCCCCCCCACCCCACCCACCAAAACCCCCCCCACACCACCCCCACCCAAACCACCACAACCACCCCCAACACCACCCCACCCACCACCCCACACACACAATCACCCCAACCCCACCCCAACCCACCAACCCCCACCCACCCCACACCCCACCACCCCCCCACCCACCCCCCACAACCCCCCCCACCCCCAAACCCACCCCCCCACCCACACCCCACCCACCCCCAACACCCAACCCCCAACCCCCACCCCCCCCACAACACACACCCAACAACACCCCCACCCAAACCACACAACCCCACCCACCACCACAACACACCCCAACCACCCCCAACCCCACACCCACAAACACCACCCCCACAACCCACACCCCACAACCCCACCCCCCCAAACACCACCCCCAACCAACACACCCCCACACCCCACCCCCCCCCACCCAACCAACCCCACCACCCCACCCCACAACCCACACACCCCCCCACCACAACCCCCCCACCACACCCAAACAACCAAACCCCCCCACCAACCACAACCCAACCCCACCCCCCCCCCACAACACCCACACCAATTAACCCACACCAAACCCCACCCCACCACCCACCCCCCCCCACAACCCCCCACTCACCTCCACCCCACACCCACCCACCTCCCACATCCCCTAACACCCAACACCACCACCATTAAAAAAAAATTCAATCCCAACCACATATATAATCCCCATAAACCATAAACTCCACACCAATCCCCCACCCCACCCTCCCAAACACCCCCCCCTACCCCACCAACCACACCCACAACCAAAACACCTTCCAACACCACCTCAACCCCCCCCCCCACCACACAACAACCCCACCCACACCACACCCCCAAACCCACCACAACACCCACAACCCCAACACCCCCCAACCCCAACAAACACCACACCCACAAACACCCCACACCCACCACACCACCCCACCCACACCACCACAAAACACCCACCAACACCCACACCAATACCACAACACCCACAACCACACCCCCACCAAACCACCCAAACATCCCCCCCACCCAAACCACTACCACACAAACAACCCAACCCACCAAACAACCCACCACACCCCCCCACACAACCCACCACCCCACAAACCACCCCCCCACCACCCCCAAACACCCCAACCACCCACCAACCCACCCCACAACCCCAAACCAACCCACCATCCACCCCACCCCCCCCACACACCCCCCCCCACCCCCACCCCACCACCCCCCCCACAACCCCCCCACCCCACACCACCACCCCACCACCCAACCCCCAACACCCACCCCCCACACCCCCACACCCCCCCACCCCCCCACCCCACCCCCCCCACACCCCACCCCACACCCCCCCCCACCCCAACACCCCACCACCCCACCCCCCCCAACACCCCCCACCCCCACCCCCACCCACCCACACAACCCACCAACACCCCAACCCACCCCCCCCACACCCCCCCCCCCACACCCACCCCCCCCACCCCCACCCCCCCCCACACCCCACCACCCCCACCCAACACACCCCCCCCACCCCCCACCCCCCCCACCACACCCACCCCACCCCCACACCCACCCCCCCACCCCCAACCCCCCACCCCCACCACCCACCCCCCCCACCCCCACCCACCCCCCACCACAACCCACCAACCACCCCACCACCACCCCCCACCACCCCCACACCACCCCACCCCAACCCACAACACCCCACCCACCCCCCCCCCCACCCACCCACCAACCCCCACCACCCACACCCCACCCCCCACCCCCACACCCACCCCCCCAACCCCAACCCACCCCACACCACCCACACCCCCCCCCCAACACCCACCCCCCCACCACAACCCCCAACCCCCACACAACCCCCCCCCCCACAACCCACCCACCCCACCCACCCCCCCACACACCACCCCACCCCCCACAACCACACCCCCACCCACACCCCACCCCCCCCCCACCCCCACACACCACCCACCACCCCCCACACCCAACCCACCCCCCCACCCCCCCCCACCCCCACCACCAACCCACCCCCACCCACCCCACCCACCCCCAACCCACCCCCCCAAACACAACCACCCACAACCCCAACCCCACCCACCCCACCCCCCACACCAACCCCACCCCCCCCACCCACCCCCCCCACCACCCCCCCCCACCCACACACCCCCACCCCACCACACCCCACCCCCCACCCCCACCCACCCCACCCCCACCCCCACACCACACCCCACAACACCCCCCCCACCCCACACCCCAACACCCCCACACCCCCCCCCCCCCCCCCAACCCACCCCACCAACCCCCCACCCCCCACCACACACCCCACACCCCCCCACCCCACCCACCCCCACACACCACACCCCACCCAACCCCACACACCACCCACCCCCCACCAACCCCCACACCCCACCCCCCCCCACACCAACACCCCCCACCCCCCCACAACCCCCCCCCACCCCCCACCCCCACCCACCAACACACCCCCCACCACACCACAACCCCACCCCACCACCCCAACCCCCAACACCCCCCCACCCAACCACCCACACCCACCAACCCCCCACAACCACACACACCCACCCCCCAACCCCAACACCCCCCCCCACACCCACCCACCCACACCCCACCCCCACACCCACCACCCACCCCCAACCAACCCCACCCACCCAACACCCCCACCAACCCCAAACCCCCTCCCCAACACCCACCACCCACCCCCCCACCACCCAAATCAACCCCCAAAACCACCCCACCACCACACCCACCACCACCCCCCCCCACACCACCCACACCCCCCCAACACACCAACACCACCCCCAACCCCCCCCCACCCACACCCACCCACCCACCCCCCACCACCCACCCACCACCAACCCCAACCCCCATCAACCCACAACCAACCCCACCCAACCCCCCCCCACCCACCAACCCACCCCCCCACCACCCCCCACCACCCCACACACCCACAACCCCCCACCAAACCCCCACCACAAACAACACCACCCCACACCCCCACCACCAACCACCACCACCACCCCCCCAAACCACCCCACCCCTAACACACCCACAACACCACCCACCCCCCCAACCACAACACCCCCCCCCCACACCCACCACCCCCACCCCCCCCCCCCCCCCACAACCCACACAACACACACCCAAACAACACAAACCCCAACCCACACCCCCCACCACCCCACAACCCCAAAAACCCCCCCCCCCACCCCAACCACCCCCCACCCACACCAACCCCACCAACCAACCCCCCACCCCACACACCCACACCACCCCACACCCCCAACCCCCACACCCCCCCCCCCCCCACCACCACACCCCAACCCCCACACACCACCCACCCCCCCACCCCCCACACCAACCACCACCCCCCACCCCACCCCCCCCACCACCCACCCCCCACCCACCACCCCCACCCACCCCCAACCCCCCCACACCACCCCCCCCCCCCCCACCCCCCCCCCCCCACACCCCCCCCCCCACCAACCACCCACCCCACCCCACACAACCACCACCACACCCACCACCACCACCCACCCCCCAAACCCCAACCCCCCCCCACCCCACCCCCACCCCACCCCCCACCCCCCCCCACCCCCCCACCACCCCACCCCACCCCCCCCCCACCCCACCCCCCACCCCCCCCACCCCACCCCCCCCCCCCCCCCCCCCCCCCCCACACCCACCCCCCCACCCCCCCCCCCCCAACCCCCACCCACCCCCCCCCACCACCCCCCCCACCACCCCCCACCACCCCCCCCCCCCCCCCACCCCCACCCACCACCCCCACCCCCCCCCCACCCACCCACCCCCCCACCCCCCCACCCACCCCCCCCCACCCCCCCCCACCCCCCCACCCACCCCCCCACCCCCCCCCCCCCCCCCCACCCACCCCCCCCCCACCACCCCACCCCCCACCCCCCCACCCACCCCCCCCCCACCCCCCACCACCCCCACCCCCCCCCCCCCCACCCCCACCCCCCCCACCCCCCCCCACCCCCCACACCACCCCCCCCACCACACCACCCCACCCCCCCCCCACCCCCCCCCCACACCCCACACCCCCACACCCACCCACCCCCCCCCCCCCCCCCCACCCACACCCCCCCACACCACCCCCCCCACCACCCCCCCCCCCCACCACCACCCCCCCACCCCCACCACCCCCCACCCCCACCCCCCCACACCCACCCCCCCACCCACCCACACCCCCACTCTCCCCCCCACCCACCCCCCCCCCCCCCCCCACCCACCAACCCCCCACCCCACCACACCCACCCACCACCCCACCACCCCCACCCCACCCACCACCACCCCACCAACCCCCACCACACCCCACCACACCCCCACCCCCACACCCCCCCACCCCCACCCCCCCCCCCACCCCCACACCCCACCCCACCCCCCCACAACACCCCCACCCACCCCCCACACCCCCACCACCCCAACCCACCCCACCCACCACCCCACCCACCCCCACACCACCACCCCCCCCCCCCCCCACAACCACCCCACCCCACCAACACACCACCCCCACCCACCCCACCCCCCCCCCACCCAACCCAACACCCCCCCACCACACCCCCCACCCACCACCCCCCCCCACCCCAACCCCCACCACCACCACCCCCCCCCCCCCACCCACCAACCCAACACCCCCACACCACACCCCAACCCCCCACCCAACCCACCCCCCCCACACCCACCCCCCCCCACCCCCCACCCCCCACACCCCCACACCAACCCCTCACCACCCAACCACCAACACCCACCCACCCCAACCCCCCACCAAACACACCCCCCCAACCCACCACACCCCCCAAACCACCACACCCACACAAACCAACCACAACCACAACCCCACCAACCACCCCCCCCAACACCCACACACCCCACAAAACACACACCCCCAACAACCCCAACCCAACCAAAACCCCCCCCACACCCAACCCCACCCACCCCACCCACACAAACCCCCCCCCAAAACAAACACAACACCAAACACCCACAACACAAAACCAACAACACCCACAAAACACACCCAATACCACCCCAAACCATCAACCCCCCACCCACCCAACCCCCCCACCACAAACCCCACACCCCCACCCCCCCCCACCCACAAACACACCCACACCAACACACCCTAACCACACACCCATACCCCCCACCACACCACCACCCACCCCACCCACCACCACCCCACCCCCCACCCACCCCCACCACCACCCAAACCCCATAAACCAACACCACCCCACCCCCCCCACACACAACAACCAACAACACAAACACAACACCACCACCAACAACACCACCACCACACCAACACAACCCCCCCCCCCACCAACCACACCACCCACACACCACCACCACACCCCACCCCCCCCACCCCCAAACCCCACCCCCCCCACCACCCACCCCCCCCACCCACCCAAACAACACCACCACAACCCCCCACCCCCCACCCCCCCACCCCACCAACACCACCCCCACACCCCACCAACCACCCAACCCCCCCCCAAACAACACCCCACCCCAACAACCACCCCCCACCACCAAACAACCCCAAAACCACACACCACACCCCCACCCAACACCACACCAACAAACCCCCACCACCCCCCACCACCCCACCCACACACCCCCCCCACCCAAACACCACAACACAAAAAACCCCAACCCCACCACCCAACCCCCATCCACAACACCAACCAACAACACCCCACCCCACACCAAACACCCCCAACCCCCCCCAACCCACCCACCCCAACCCCTCCACCCCACCAAACCAATCCCCATCCAACACACCAACCCCCCACAACCCCCCCACCACACACCCCCAACACCACACCCATCCACCAAACCTCAAACCCCCCCCAACACCCCCACCACCCACACACCAACCCACCCCAACACCCACCCCCCCTCCAACCCACCCCACACCCCCACACTATACAACCCCCAACCACCACAAACACAAACCCCACCAACAACCCTTAAACACCCCCACCCACACCAACCATACCCCTCACACACCCCACAACCACCCCACCACACCAAAAACAACCAACCAAAACCCAAATAAATTACTAAACAAAACACTCCCCACTCACAACACTCCCCCCCCCCCACCCACCCTACCCAAACCACACCCATCCAACTACACACAACCCCTTCCATACCCCTCCCAAATTTTACAATCCCCCACCCATCATATATACTCACCTTCCTCTTCTTCAACAAACCCACACCACAATAACAAAATACAATAACTCTACCCATCCTCCACAACCCTCTTCCCTACAATATCCCTCAAATATAACTTACCTCCCACACCTCTTTACCCTATCCATCACATCTTCCTCTTCTCTTAACTATCTCATCTCTACATCTTCCCCCCCCAAAAAAAAAAAAAAACCCCCCCAAAAAAAAAAAACCATTTTCCAACCACACCCAAAAAAAAAAACACACAAAACACAAAAACCCAACACTAAACCCACCCCCACCAACCAAACAACCACCCCCCACCCCACAACCAACCCCAAACACCCCCACCCCAAACACCACCACCTACCCAACACAAACAAACCAACCCCCCAACCACCACAACACAACACCACAACCAACCCACACACACAACACCAACCCCACCCACACAACCCAAACCCCAACCAACCCCACTACCACAACCTCCCACCCACCACCACAAACCCAACCCCCACAACCACCAAACCCCCCACCCCAACACCAACAACCCAACCCACCCATCCCCCCCACCTCATTATCCCACACAAACTTCTATAATCATAAACCTTCAACATCAACACAACTACACCTCTCACCCCATCCCCATACCCCTACCACCCCTAAATCTATCACCCCCAACACAACACCCCCCAACAACCCCCTCACCCACACTCACCACTAAACCACACCCAAACCAACCACCCTACCTCCACCAAAACCCCCAAACAAAAACACAAAATACATATAACTAACAACCACAACAACTAAACATAACCATCACCACCACCACACCCCCAACAACCACCAAACCCCTACCCCCACACCCAACCAAACCCACCCCACACCCCCACACAACCTCACACATATCAACACACCCAATCCCCCCTAACACACCAACCCCAAACCCACCACCCTCACCACACCCACCAACACTCCCTTCCCATCCTCTAACCAATCACCTAAAATACAACCACATCATACCCCACAACTCATAAAAAAAACATTAATCCCAACACCAATCCAACCCCACCAAAACTCAACATAAAACACTTAACTCTTTAAACCATACTACCTACTCATACCACCTCCCCATCCTCCATACTTCCAACATTCCAACCCTTACCCCACCCCAACTCACACATCACCATCCCCAAATCTCTACCCCCCCAACACCCCCAAACCCTATAAAACATCCTACTACCCACAACTCCTCTACTACCCTCCCCCCCAACCCTCAAATCACCACCATCCCAACACCTCCACAACACACCACCAAACACATAACACAACACCCTCTACACCCCACCAAACACCCCACACTCCTCACACATCCCCATCTAATCCCCACCCAACCTACACTCCACCTACATAACTATCCCCCTTCAACCCCTCCTACAAAACCACACCCCCCCACACCTCAACCACAAACCCCTCACCAATATCTTAACAAAACCTCCTCCCCTATAACCCACCACCACCCTACCATATAAACAAAAAATCCAACATAAACAATTCCCAACAACCCTCAACATCACCCCCTCCCATACCCCCCAATAAACAAACCAACTACCCCCTCCTAATCCCTTATAACCCCCCAACCACTCCACCCCTCCAAACAAATACCAACCCTCATTCTCTTCCATCCAAACACCACCCATATATCATCTCACTCCCTCCTAACCCTTACCTAAACCCTCTCCCCACTATCAACCCAAATCTCCACTACCCTTACCCCTCAACACCCCCCTACTAAAACAATTACATCCCCCAATTACAAAAACCCTCTATACCTCCTCCCACCAACCACCCTTACCAATATAAACAATCTCTCATCCAACCCAACCCCATCCATTCTTCACAAAACTCACCATACAACTACTCCAATCCCCCCCCTTATAAACTAACAATACCCACCCTACTTCACATCACCCCTTAAATCTCAACTCACCCTCTCCCCTTACCTATCATCTCACACCCAACAACAAAACTCCTCATTACCAACAACTCCCATTCATCATCCTCAACACACAATCTCTTCACTCCCCCCCATCACTCTCAACCTCTCCACCATCAATCTTAACAAACATATCTATCTACACTCAACTCCCCAAACCCCTATCATCTCCACTCTCATTATCCATAATATCCAAAACCTTACACCCCAATCATCTCTCCTCTTAAACCTTCCAACAAATTAAAACCTCCTTACCTCATCTCCTCTCAACAAAAACCACTCACCCCACTACCACCCTACCCCCAACACTCTAATCTTCAAACCCATCTTCACACTCTCATAAACAATATCCACCACCACACCTCCTCCTATCCTAAAATCCCTCACAACCTATCCTACCCCCCCCTCTCCCAACTACCTCTACTCCAAATTTCTCTAATCAATATCCAACCCCCCCCCTTCATTTAACACACTCACAAAACTCCTAACATTACCCTCATTACCCCTTATCAATTCCACACCCATAACCAATAAACCCTATCACATCCCCCCCTCTCACTCTTACAACCTCCCACCAATCACTTAACATAATTACTCTAATAATACCCCATCCCACAATCTCTAAAACCAATACCTCAACACATACACTCCCCCCCCCCTATCCACACACTACCAACACCCCCCCCCCCCCATCACAAACCACTATAAAAAAACAACCCAACATCCCCCTCAACTCACAAACCCCCTAACATCCACAAAACCCCCTACACTTACCACCCACATATCACAACAAATAAATCATTAATCCCATCTTCCTCAAATACACTATCCTCCCAAAACCCAAAATCCCCCACCCAATCACTTACATTCCCACCCCCAAAAATTCAAATAACACCACATTAATTTCCTCCCCAAAACACCCAATCCCCACCTACTTCAACTATAACATAATCAAATCTCACACTTCAAAACCCAAATTTACCACCCTCATATTCCCATCCCCATACCTCCCCACCCAAAATACTATCCCTTACTCCCAACTCTCTTAATACACAACCTTCCCCCTCATCCCTATCCCCTTTCCACCCTCACTTCCACAATAACAATCTACACACCTCACACCAACTCTCCCCCTATCCCTACAAAAAATTTAACAAAATAACTCATAACCACCAACTCACAAATCTAAAACACACATTCCACCAATCACTCCAAACTTACCATATTTAATCACCCCTCAACCCTATCAAAAAATCCCATACCACCATTCCACACACACCTTCATCACCCTTACACTCCAAACACCAAACACTACATACATATTATTACCCTCCCCACATAAAAAAACAATCAAACACCTTTACATACATTACAATATACTATAAATAAAATCTTTTACAAAAAACTATCTACCAATCATTCACAATCACACCACCAACAATATTACACTCCCTTATACAAACTCAACAACCCTACAAAAATTCAAATAACCCTCAAATCATAACACCTAACAAAAATCATTAAAAAAACAAACACTAACACCCACTCACCATCAACCAACCACTACATCACATTACAATACATCTCCACCTACCCCCTCTTTTCTACCCATCTTTCTCTAAAAACACAAATACCTCACATTACCTTTCTCCACCCACAACCCCGCCAACCCCCACAACCCTACTCCACTCAACTACACAAACCACACATAACCTCTCATCCAAACAAAACTCCCCCCAATATACCCACACTCCACCCTCTCCTACCCCCTTAACTCATACCTACAACCACATCACCATCATCATCCAAAACACACCTCTCCCACACCACCCAACTTCACAAATTCCCACCCACATTCTCTAACACCCCACACAACACCCTACCCCTCCACAACCCTCCACCACATTCTCAATCCCTCCTTCAAATGCACATTGAACGTGCGGATACCAATAAAAATGCAAAATTTTCTAATTCACACAAAAACCAACCCACACACCAACCCCACCCCCACTCTACACACCCACTACCAACACACCCCAAACCACCCCCACCCCAACCACCAACAACACCCCCCCACACCCCAACCCCACCCACAAACCAACCACACACACAACACACCCCCACCCCACCCCCACACCAACCAACACCCCCACCAACACACCCACACCCACACCCACAACACAACCACCAACCCCCAACAACCACCCCCACCCACAAACCACACACCAACCCAACAACCACCACCCCACACCACACCCAAAACCACACCAACACAACCACAACCCCAACCCACCACACCACCCAACACCCCCCCCAACCACAACAACACCCAACACAACCCCCCCACCCCACCCACACCCACACCACCCAACCCCCACCACCCACCCCCCCCAACACCCCACACCACACCCAAACCACCCCCACCCAACACCACCACACCCACCACCCCAAACAACACCACCTACACATCCCTCACACACCCACACACCCCCCAACACCTCACATTCACCCACTTATACCACCCTCCCCCACTCCCCATTAACAACCCCCACACACAATACTCACACCCCCAACCCTTCCACCATAACCCCACACCCCTACTCACCACTCCCCCCCTTTCCTCCTCATAACAACCTCTATCTTCACCAAAATTCCTACTACCATACACACCACTCACTCTACACTTACCCACCAAATCATCTTTCCATACAGCCTAAATCCCCACCACAACACCACTCTCCCAACAATACTAACTCCACACCACAACAACGCTAACATAACTCATTCCCTAAAATCAACTCTCTACACACACCACACCTCCATAACTACTATCTCTCTCAAATACATATACTAAATCCACTAATCCAATCCATCAGAAAAAATCCAATAACTAAAACACACCCTACCAACCACACCACATATCAATCCCCCCCCCTACCCCTCCCACTCACCCACACCAACTCCCTAACCTCCCAACTCTCAAAAACCTACCAACCATACAATCCTCCATTCCTTACAAACTACCCCTCTCTCTATCATTCCACACCCTATTTCCTCACCCCATAACCTACCTCTCCAGACAAAACACCCCTTCATAAAACATTACCAAAACCATCCCTATACCCCATCCCCCCTTAACAACCATAAATCATCATACCCACCTTATACTCCTATCCCACCTCCACACACCTACCCACTTCCTATACTAATCAAATCAACTAAACAAATTCCCCAAACATTACTCATAACACTCCTATCCCAATCCCCTTAACCCAACTTAATCCCTCATTCCCTATCCAATTTACCTCCTTATAACCACAACTTCCAATTCTACCTCCATCTCCACACCACACTCATATAAACCCAAAATCCACCAACACACTACACACCCACCCACCCTTTATACATAAACCTCTTTTTTTTTACAATATTCAACCATTTTCACACACTCCCCCTTTACACCCATCCACATTCTTCCCTTAACCTCTCCACAAACAACAAACATCCACCCACTAACACATACAAACCCCATCCCAACCACATCCCAACAATTTCCCCAATTCCCCCCAACCAACAACTCACACTTCCCACAACAATCAAACTCATCTCTCTATCTCAAAACAACCACAATACACTATAACACATCTCTCTCCCCCCACAAATCAACAAAAACTCACACCAACACACCACTCCATTCAAACCCTTACCTCATACCTAAACACCCTAAACCAACCTTTTAATCAATTCCACAACACACCCCACAAAACCCTCACCTTCACAAAATTATCTACCAAACTACATCCACTCAACCCCTAAAATAATCAACTACCACCCCCCCAACACCACTCCAAACAACAATCTCTCTACATCTACCATCACCCCCAATCCCTCAACCAAACACATTATACTAAACCTACCTCCCATCATACTCCACTCTACCCTACAATCCTACATCTTCACTTACCCTCACTCACCCTTCTACCCAAAAATTCAAACATCAATCACCCCACCCCCTTACCCTTTATAATCAACTCACACCCCCTCTTTCTCCCCCAAACAATTCACCCCAACTTAATCCACACATACACCAAATTACCTTCAACCAACCACCACCCTTATAACCCCCTTCCCAATACCTAAACTTCCCAAAAACATTAATCATCTACTACCACATTCTTATTAATCAACACATTACTTTATCCACATTCCCAACAAAACCTCCATCAATATTACCAAACTAAATCTCAAACACAACTCTCAAAAAACTTAAAATACCACACATTCATCTACCAAATTCACCAACCCTTCACCCCCTCCACACCCCATCCCACCCACACCCCAAATCATCTCCACCTAAATTCAATATCACACATCATCTCTCCTCTATACCACCAATCTACCCCCCTCTTCTAAACTCATCTACTCCACCCCCCATCAACACTCAACTTAACATACTTCCCAATCCAACTACTCCCTCAAAACTACACTACATCTCTTACTCCACAACCCCCCCTAATACTATATTCACCCCAAACAATAATAATTCACTACCATTCTACAATCAATCTTCCTATCAACTTCCATCATACACTAATACACAAACCACCTCCCTAACATTTCAAATATACTTACATCCTTCTCACAAATCTCAATATCTCATTATTACCCCCCATAAACTACAAACTCCCTTCCTTACTCTTCACAAAATCATCCTATTCAATCATCTCCTTCTCCCCCAACCCTATCTCCATTTCATTCCACACAACTCTCACATTCAAACTACCACTAACATTCCTTACAATCCTCACCTTCTACAAAAACAAATATCACTAACCAACTTCACCTTCACCACCCTACTATACAAAATCAACATTACCTCCTAAAATTCCTCACCAACCTCACCCAACAATACCCTAACCACCCCTCCCATCTCCACCATCATTCAATCCTATAACCTCCCAAATACTCCATTTCCTATACCACCTCACCTCTCACATTCACCAAAATACCTCAATTCTATCCTCCTTCCCTCCCTCCCTTCCCCAAATACCCTACTCCACCCCCACACCCTACAAATCCCCCTACACTCCAAACAAACTCAAATCACACCACTCCTACCTAACTTACACTATTCCCATCCTAATAACCAAAACAACAAATAACATCTACAAAAACTCACAACATTTCCCCCCCTATTCCAACACCCAACCCCATCCCACCAATCTCCCCTTAAATCCCTTCTCAAATCACAACTAATTATAACTATAAACCAATCAAATAAACAAACACCACCTCCCAACACCCCCCCCCTTACACTACCCCCAATCAAATACCACTACACTTCCATAAACACTTCTCTACAAAATCACCATCCACAACACTATCCCCCTTAACCATTCAAACTTTTAATCACACCCCTCCTCCAACATCAATCAACCACCTATATACCAAATTATCACACCTAAACTACATATTCCCTCCCAAAAACCCCACCTCACCACACCACTATAACCCCCCCTCCAACTAACAAACCCTCAAACACAAAAACCTCACAAACAAATCCAACCCCTAACTCCCACACCCCCCAACACACAAACCTCACCACTAAAATAACCAAACAACACTCCCCACTCCCCCACTCACACTACAACTCAACCACTCAATCAACAAACACCACACCCACCACCCCCCACACCCCCTTCTCCTAACATCCCCATCCCTCACAAAACTCCCCTCCCCCCCACACATACTCACTTACCCTCCCCAATTTAACTCTCCCCCTCCTATTCTTCCTTTCACACAAACCCACCCCTACCACCCACCCCACTCCTCCCTCCCCCCCCCCCACCTCCCCACCTCTACCTCACCTCCTAACACCTTCCCACCCCCCACATCATTACATACTTCCTCCTACCATCCACATTCTCATTACCACCCAACACCCCTTACCACCACTTACTCTATCATTATCCAACAACCAAACCCCCCCCTCAAATCCTACTCATACAACCTTCCTTATCTCTTACCCTTACTCTCCATTTCCTCATCCTCTTCATCATCACCTCTACCTTCCCCCAACACTATCTACCTCTAACTCACCACCCCCCCCCTACACTCCTTCAAATACTACCATCACATTATCACTATCCTTCCCACCTCCACATCTTACACAAACAACCTTATTACCCTTTATCT
The DNA here is from genome assembly GCF_040371085.1 of Psychrobacter sp. AH5. Taxonomy (NCBI): domain Bacteria; kingdom Pseudomonadati; phylum Pseudomonadota; class Gammaproteobacteria; order Moraxellales; family Moraxellaceae; genus Psychrobacter; species Psychrobacter sp. AH5. The sequence goes on along the minus strand of NZ_JAMBMT010000006.1, from coordinate 10,888 downwards.
CATATTTAAATCATCCTCACCCCACTTTCCAATACTATTTTACCTCCCCCTCAAACAAATAAACTCTCAAATACATTTCTCCTAAACAACTCCTCACCAAACTCCCTACATCACTACCCCATCTCTCACCCCACTCTCTCAAACAAACCTTTAACACCCCATTAATCAACCCCCTACATTCACCTCCCCATCCCCCAATTAACAAATCCTTCCACATCCATTACCAAATCTCCCTAACTCCTCAAATTTCTACCCTCAACTCCACCTAATCCACTTACCTCTCCACCCTCCCTCCCTCATCAACCTTATCATTTCCCAACTCTTACCATCCAAATTACCCCATCTATACCTTAAATAATCCCTCTATTTACTCACTAAAACACCTTACCACTCACCCCCCTTCACAACCCACTACCTAAAAATCAAAAACACATCTCATCACACTAAACCCAAAAAAAATAAACACACCTCACCACATCCCCTACCCCTCTTCACCACAATACCTATAACCCCCCTTCCACACCCCACCACCACACCCAAACAAACAACCACCACACACAAAAATTTACCTACTACTCCAAACTCCCCAACCCAAATCACTACCCTACCTATTATCCCACAAACCTTCCCTACCCTAAACCCCACTCTCACTCCCCACCAAATAAAAATCCAACCTCCCACCAATCCCCAAACCTCCAAACACAAATCATTAAAAAAATTCCAATCCAACCACACATATCCCCCAATCCCATACAAATCACTACAATCAACTCCCACCACCCTAAACCACACACCCTAACCCCACTACCCACACACCAAATACAAACAACTACAAAACACTCAACCCCCTACCATTCAATTACAATCCAACAAACCCCCCCTCACCAACCAACCCTCATACACACCAAAACACTCTACACCTACCCCCCAACCCCACTACATCATCCACTATAAACCCATTAACACCTACTCACCATACCACCCTACCACCCCATCACCAAACTTAAATACCTACAACTCTAAAAAACTCTCATACCCACTTTTCACCTACCACACACCAATACCACCATACCCCCACTTAATCCCCACCACCTAATCACTACCACCAACCCAAAATCAAATCTATCACCAACCCCTAAAATCACACTCACATATCTAATATCCCCACCTACCCCCTAAAAATTCCCCTCACACCACCTCCAACTCACCCCACTCATCCCAACTTTATACCTAACTCAACCTTATACCCACCCCCCATCCAAATCTCAATAACCATCAAATCATCAATACCCCCACCCCTCAATTACCACCCCCATCCCACTTCAAAAATCTCATAAATCCAAACCACAACACCCCTTAACCTACCACAAATCTTCAAAACCCAACCAATACCCAATCAAAACTACCACCCTCAATAACACCCTACTTTCTAACCAAAATCCTAACTCCCACCTCTAACAAAACTTACTCTTCCTATAAACTTCCCCCATACCTTAACTAACACCAACCAACTCCCCACAAAAACCCAATACAAATAACACTCACCACCTTAACACCAAACCCACCCCTTCTCAACCCCCCCACACCCCTCATCACAAACAACAACAAACCCCTAAAACAACTATCCCTCCTCAACCCCTCTAACACAAAATCCCACAACCAAACCAACACAAAAAACACAACCCCCAACTCAAAAATCCACAAAACCACCCCACCAACAAAATCACAATCCTAACCAAAACCCACAAAACCACAACACAACACACAAAACACCTACTATAAACTTACAAAACACACTCCACATACCCACACCTCAACAACTCACCTCAACAATACTAACAAACTACAACCAACACCCCCAACAACAAAATAAAACCACACAAAACACCATTAAAACCCTACCTCCCCTCACAAACCCTCTAAAACACTCAAAAATACAACCTAACATAACAACTACAACTCACACCTTACAAACAATAACAAAACCAACATCCTACCAAAACCATAAAACATCAATAAAACCAACTAACTACCAACCCACACTCTACACCCACTCACCAAACTCACACAAAACAACCATACACCATACACTAACCCCAACCCCCCCCCAACCTCACTACCAAACTACAATCCACCCCCCAACTACCTCCTACAACATACCAAACCCATCCTCACTAACCCTTCTATCACTACCACACTCAAAACCACTACACTAAAACCCATATACATAACACAACATACTCAAACACCAAATTACCTCTACAACAAACTCTCCTTAAACTCCAAACAACAATAACCAACAAAACCACCTACCTACAACCCCACCTACTCCACCCCACCACACCACTCCCACCCCACCCTCCACCCAACTACACCTATAAACAACCTTCTTCCAACCCACTCACCCCACATTCTATCAACCACTCACCACACTCCCCTTTCCTCCTACACCACACTTTCACTTATCCAAAACAAAACCCTAAACACCCCACTCTTATACCACCTTCCCCCAACCCCCACCCCCCCCACACTCCAATTCACATCCACACTCTTCACCACTCCCAACCAAAACTACTTTACCATCATACAACTCAATCATATCACCCCCCTTCAACCACCCTACACTTCTTAATCTAATCAACTTACACTTACCTATTTACTCCAACATTTTCCCCCCTATAATTTTACCCAAACCACATCCAACATTCTCACTCTAAAACACTACACTTCTCTACACCCACCTACTCAATTTCTCCCCAAACTCACCTCACCCTCCCTCCATTAAAATATCACCTAACATCTTCTTATACACCCACACAAACTTTCCTTTCACCACTTCCAAAATCTACCACTCTTAAAACAACTCTAATTCCAAACTCACCCCTTCCAAACCATTTACATCCTAACCTACTTCAATTACTTCCTCTCCCCTCCACACGCTCCCAACCGTAACAAGACAGCTATTCCATAACTCTAAATATCCACCCCCCACACCTCACAATCCCACCCTCCTACACTCCAACAATTATACTCCAGCAATTATTCAAATTTCCCCCAATATAACATCATAAAATCAAACAATTCCTAACTCGTTATATATTAATCAATTACTAAATATTATCTCTCAGTTCTCGCTCCCAATACCCCCACCAACAATATAAAAAACGCAAAAACTCATACATCGATCAAAATTACAAATACTAACTTTTCATCTCACCCTAACCCACAAACTTCGCATTGCTCCTCATACCCCTCACTCAAAAACTGCTTCACCATATTAAATCCACCAACTCAATCTTAATAAATCTAGCTAAACGCATTCTTACTCCAACAACCAATCACTCATCTCTACATATGCAAACAACCATCTCAACACCTCCATCAAACAGGTATTCATCCGCCGCATTTAATAAAGTATCATACCAAAAAATTGTCACTCCCAACTGACCAACAAAAGCTCTCAACCTATTTGCATTTAAAAAACTTTACCGTAACTTATTATAAAACCTATTTAACTAGTGTCATAATATTAATTATTAAAATATCTATCACATATTTCTACATCAAGCCAATACTTAACTTTAAAAACTCGTATAAACAAACGTGCTCACAAACAATATCGTCTCGATATTTAAATAGAAAACTTTAAATTTTATAATTCTATATCGTATCTCTATACCCATCCGTACCAAAAAAAAATTTGCACATTGCTCTTTACACAATTTCTTTAAATATAACAATTAAACCACATAACCCATCACATCCAAACCTCATTCCTCCTCTACCAAATTCTACTCACAAATGTCTCTTCAACCCTCTCCAAACATTTTCACAATCCCAATTATCATAATTATAATTATATATATGATAAATGAATACCAATTCATACAAACAATAAAACTATAACATTTCAACCACAATATTCCCCTAACCAAAAAGAATACAGAATAATAATTCTAAATGAAAAAAGTAACTACTTTTCATAAGAAAAACAATAAACTCTCCAGACAACTTCCTGTATACAAAAAATTAAAAAAACCATCACTCTCATAAAATCCACAAACACTCATAACTCAATAGAAAAATTCAAGAATTGAAGTTAAAGTGAAATTACATATACCAAGGATATTCTTTTTCTATATCTATATTATATCATCTCAAAAAATTAAGGTAATTGGACATTCATTAAACAAATTGTACATCTACATACATCATCCAATCTACCTGAAACAATTTTCGCAAGACTTATAGTTCATCTTTTACTATAAGACAGAGATTTAATAAATCCTATTAAAACACTACATAAAAACTACCGCTACCATAATCCTCCTACAATAAAACCAAAAAAACCACCCAAAACCATCCAATACCCCCCACAACCACCGACCCTACATCACACGTTGTCCGATTTTAAAATACCCTAGGTTTATAATATAAATAGAATAACCACGTTTTTCAACATCTAACTACAACATTCAATCAAACTCACTGTCATCAAGTTTAACACAGCTCTCTACAGAATGATTGATGAAAGAAGCTTAAAATTAAATTGACAGAAATCAAATACTATTTAAAAATCTATCACGTTTCTTTGTGTTATGATTGTTTGTTTCTGAGATAAAACATGTCGACAACATATGTGCAAAACAAATCGCGAACGGTTATCATTTAAGTTCTCACCAACAAATAAAACGTTCGTCATATTCTAATGCACTTCAGCTTCAAAGATGACCACAGCGAACAAGACTTAAACTCAATTACACTAACTTAAACTCTTACAAAAGGAAATCATTATCCAAACGTTATTAGGATCTAGTTCTAAAGCAATCTAGATTTGTGATACCCTTGGCTACTAACCGAGAGTATAGGTCAATGCAGAATCATAAAAAGCTTACGCTTGTTTTCTCCAGTAATCCGTTAAGGCAATAATATATAAGCACCACTCTCTCTCAATGATAGTGTCATATCAGATTGAACAATAATACCTGCTAACAGTCCCAGCGAATAAGAGTCACTGAGATTACAATCCATTAGTCAAAGTAAGTTTCATGCCTGCCTCACAATAAAATTGCCAGTATTAATTCTCAATGCCACTCCGACACCCTACACTTGTCAGTGTATTGTCCACCCCACTCTGTCAAATTCGCACTGATTACAAGGACAAGGATACTATGTATGTAAACCCGATTATAAGAGGTCGAAAAATTCCTATGATTCGATCCGTCGTTTCTCTATCAACCATATTCCTAACTCCTATAGTATAAGATGAGATGATAATCAATCTGTATCTTTAAACAACCGCCAATCTTCCATATAAACCTCATTAAAACTCTAGTCAACCAAGTAATTAAAAAGGATCTACAATTTCACTAGTTTTTTAGCCATATTACAAATAAACGAAGAACTGAATGCCTATTTCTAACAACTTGCAATTTAACTATGGTCCTGCGCCGGCCTGCCACCCATTATACTCAATGGAAATTATATTCTCCTATCACTACTCTAGCAGATTCGCTTAAACTATAGTAGCAGAAAACTACCATCAAAGGTAGCCGTCTATGCTCGTTAAGTAAAAATGCACAGATATAAAGCGCCCCCGCTTTGTTAGCTTTATCGATGGCACGGCATATCCCAAAAACATCTGTGTATAATTCTCTCAAGTGACCGCAACCTCATGCTGATAACGCTCCATCCCCGTTTGTCTAATGATTACCTTTGTTAGATATTAATTTAAGTACTATAGGTTACCTACATTTCCAGTGTACAACTTAGATCATAATTTCGAGTAAGCGAACGCTAACAAAATTGTGATAGAAAACTTAAAATATTTAAACGTTTCGCTTTTTTATTCCATTAATTTGTTCTCCCAAGATCAACAGTGTAATCGAATATAACAAAGAATATTACACAGACCTAAAGTCTTACCTACTCAACTTAACCAAGTACTCCTAAAACCCTTAATTCATAACGTAAAATCTATCTTATAAATTACCCATTAGAACCGCGATTACCAACTAATAAAACAAAAAAACCTAAGTTTAATAACACACTTGCAATCGTAGAATGCGGTTAGTTTCGATTATTTAATACATAATCAGTAATATATTTTTTGTTTATAAAAATAAAAATCATCCACAGTCAACCTACAAGATAAAACTGAACTTTCTCATCTCAATAATATAAATTCTCTTAGATCATAATCAATTGAACAAACTAAGCAAGTAAATACTAGAACGCCCGAAGTATTTTTGAATTCACAGAACTACGAGTGACCCTTTTTAATATGCCATCCGCCCCACAAACACTCTACAAATCAACACCATCGCCAACAGCTATAACAATTTCCGCATAATAATATATAAGTCACAACATTCTTGGAATCATTCTTAGCTTTAAAATATGATTTGATTAGAAGTGAGTAGTTATATCCACAATTCGACCCTAAATATTCATGCTGAGAATATTAAATACTAATACTTAACTGACATAGTAATTATTTACTCCATCCGATATAAACCAAACATACAAAAGTCACTTTTTAAACAGATAATAATGCGACTTAAATAAAAAAATGAAGTGAATCGCCATAGGTCACCTTAAATCCCCAATTTAAACACACATAATTATCCCGATATCATAGTACGCCCTTTAAGGCACGGTTTAGCCTCTTCTACAATATTGTTTATAATAATATTGTACCTCATCTGCTTGTCAAGGAAATCTCTTTAAAACGAGTTCCAGGAAACTATCCGCATAAGTCACCGGGCCCATTAGTGGCCTATAAGATTAGTAGCTTCTGGCGTATATCAGCTCCAAACCAACTACCTACAAAACAGCACCATAACTCACGCTCATTAATATCGGTCGTATTATTATATACTCTAATACACCATAAACCCAAGAAATCAATAAATCTCCATATACTCCCAACCACATACCCTCAACCGCCCCACTTTCCTTCTGTGAGAAAACACAAAGTTCGTTCAGAAATTACCCTCCACTGTAAACACTAATATAATTGTCTACTATGGGTCCGATCTCAAAAAAAGCGAAATGCCAGACAATGCTAGGCTCGGCCGTTAATCAGCACGATTTGAGGCGGTCTACAGAGTGTTTTTGTCCATACATATCTGATATCATTGCAATTATAATGTATAATCTAACTTCCACTCACATCCACAACTCAGCATGGCGATTAATTAAACCCTGTATTTAATCCTCCCTTACTCTGATGTCTTTGGTACCGGTTCCTTCACATCGTCAAAAAGATGGTCATTATAGAGCTCGAAAAATATCGCATATGGACCAATGGCTGCCGAATCCTTATTTCTATAAATTTAACATGATATGATGTTGCTTTCGTGACGACCGTACGCTAAAAGACGCTAACTACACCTCACACTCAGAATAAATTGGTATAGCGAAGTGCATTTCGTGAAAGTACAGCATATGGCGTTATTTGCCCATCATCATCGTACCCTCATCCTTTATTCTGTAAATAAACAATAAGCGATGTGTAAATAGAGTTATAAGAGAACATGCCTCTCACTGCAGGCTTATGGCGCGTATATTCTGTATCTATCCTCCCATCTTTTAACGAGTCTGACTGATGAGGAAATTTTCGGTTTAGCAGATGGCTGCCAAGCGCAATGAGATACGTGCTAATCGGGAAAATTACAATGTATGCCCATCCGAATATTAATTATTCGGACTCGCACTGAACTGGATCACAAAACCATACTTTGCTTTAGCATCACTACATAATATTTCAGCCGGTGACTTGCTTACGGGTTTAATACGTCTCTATAGGTGTTTTGCATAGAAGCTGCTCCAGCGCATGAATGCCGATTGACAATATGCTCCAACACGTATTGGTTCAGCGCTAGCGCGCATGGAAGCCGAAGCCCGAATAAGCATCACTGATGACGTGATTTAAGCCCTCTATTATCATCCTCAAGCTAAGACAGCAGATACCCTACTTTAACAGTCAAGGGCTAAACATTCAGAAGCAACCTATCCCTCTGTGTATCTAAAAATTTTATAAGTGGTTTAAGTATTTTGCTGAAAAGCAAACCTAGAGTTTTTTATGATCTAAACAAGCCCAAGTCTTCACTATCTCTTAGAGTAATCTACCTGGTTACTTATAGCGTATAATCCCTTCCATCGATTATTGAAAGAGTAAATTCGCCGATGAAGTGCACGTTGATCAAGTTATTCGTTGATGGAGAGTTGTGTGATATCTATTATGGGTGAGTATGTATACTGATAATAATACTAACGAAGGTAGAATAGGTATCAGATAATAAAAAAATACTGACACACATCCTAACTTATATATTTTTCAATTTTTATCTTAACCAATTTAGGAAGTCCGATGACTTATGAAAACCCAATGCCCCTACCTTCGTAATATGAAAGTTTGAATTACTATCAACGCCTTTTTAATATTCTATCATGTGAGGGGATGTGACCAGTGAATGCTAGTGACTAAGTTTTTGTATTCAATACCTGATGTAAAAACTATTACGATGTATATATAAACCTGTGAGAATAAAAAATACAAAACTAAATAAAAAATAATAAATCTAGAATTAACGATTTAAACGGTTAGAGGGTTTAATGTACGTAAGAAGATGTAATAAGCAATCTGTCAGAATTGTAGAGGAATTACAGCCTGTACAATAAGAGTAACACATAAATACACGTTCTGAATACTATCTTACAGAAACATTGAGAGTACAAAAAATTCTAAAAAAACCTTTAAAAGAAGCTTTTTCAGGACAGATGTAATCTTAGAAAGAGCTAGGTAAAGACAAAATAATAAGATAGAAAATATATACTGACTAAATATACTACTAGAAATCTTATCTAATATCAAGATATGTACAAAGGTAGAAGAGCCATAAACACTACTATATAAAAATTATATAAGATAATATGAAAGGAGTTGAAAAAGAACCTTTCAAGGTACAGAAATAAAGTCATCGTTAGTGAAAAAAGAAAACAAAGAAGAATTTTTAAAATAAAAAATATAATTTAAGATTAATATTTCAAAAAGATAACTTGTGAATGCTTCTTTTCACGAGAAAAGCTGATAAAACAAATAAATACCAATGTTAATCACAAATAGACAATGTTTCAATGTCCTAAATAACGAATACCTATCGCTACAAACATACATGTATAAAAAAATGTTTTTCTAAATTATATATTCTTTCCACTGCCTAATCCCGTATAATCCTCAAACACTTCCTCGACTAAAGTGAATCTACATTGCTAATAAAGGATGAGTCTCGCAGACTTTTAACACCAATTGCAGCTGAGCTAGAAAAGAGATACAATGTACTTTTAAAAAGCCGCAAATAGTGATTCTATTACTATTCGAAAAGAACCGTTCAAATCCTTCCACAGCTAGAACAAGGTCTGACCGCAATCATGGTCTTTATTATCCAGTGCTAGCAAGAACATCATTAATAAAGGCTCAATTGTGATATTGCACGAGCGAATTAACTTACACCTGAAAGGCAGGCTATTTTAGTAATGTTTAGAAGGCTGCCAAAAACGGTGTTTACGGTATAGTCACATAAATCAAGTAGCGTATGCTTCAAAGCGTTTGAGAATAGCACCTCACGAGCAAAAGGTAAGTTTGCTTAGCTACAACCTATTATTATCAGAGAAGTACATTCTTAGCAATGGGAAGAAGGAAGCTTCTCCTATTGGAGCGGCTCGAACAAAAATGCCTTAGAGACTTCGAGAACCTAATGATTCGAGTTATTTACAGTGAGTGGACAGAATCGAACTTAGAACATTAAAACAGCTGATGCGCATAGCGGATGGAGAATAGTTGTGATTTTTTAACGGGGGGGGGGGTGGGGGAGGGGCTTTATATTCTTTTTTTAAAATGATGAGAGCAGCCGGTTGTATGGGAATTATAAGGTTATCAGACGGTCAGAAGAGCCAGCGACTATATTTTATAATCTATTAAAATAGTAATAAAGTACAAACTATAGAGTTGAGGAATTTAACTGAGGAAATTAGAGCCTGTTATATAATGCTGATACAATACTATCGAAGACAGTGCAGTTTTGAACAGATAATAAGTGCAAGTCAAAAAAAGCCAGCAAAATAGTACAGGCGTTGACTTTGGCAAGAGGTGAATTTTAGACATCCACAACAAATGTGCTGCGGTCTAACCGCTATTTTTATCACATACTGCGTAAAGATGTTACCACGGTGACTTGGGCCTATCACAAGATAATTGATTACCAGTCGACTACTGTGACAATAGTCGGGTATTAGAAATAAATTGATAGGTATGATTGGTAGAGTGCCTGTTGTAACACAGACAATATTGAGCCGCTTTAACTTGTTCAGATTATCTGTATAGAAAACAAAAAAAAAGTGAAAACCTATATAGCTCATTATAAATCCCAAAACGGATATTTAATGTCCGTTTTTTATGCTATACCTTATTGAAAAGATAGCCCCCGCACTTTCAACAAAGCTTAGCACTCATATTACCAAGAATTAGCCGAAATGGCCCATCACCTGATATCAGCTTTTGTCTTGATGCAGGATCTGACCTGAGGAAGTGCTTATTGCTACGTGACGCCCAAATTTCTAACTTTCTTCAAGTACTGCATAGGTCCTGGCAAATAACCATTTTTGGCAATTTGCTTATCCATTAGTTTGGGAAGGCCCCATTTTTATAACCTGAAAATAAAAGTCGCGTTAGTTTTATCGTTGCATTTGAGCTGATCAGGACTTTCTAAATTCGGGCAAAAGCTGTGGCCATGACAAACGCTAAGACAAATAAATCTTTGTCGTGACCCCCAGGTAGCATTCGCCGAGGTTGTTATCATCAGCAAACAGCAATCGCACGTGACCA